>CBDVDY010000333.1:0-3247 GCA_965372875.1 uncultured Alphaproteobacteria bacterium
CGATGAGCCAGGCTCATCGCAGTCTGGTACCTTAAGCTGCCATAACAATGTTCTTCATCCTGAGGAGCCGTCCTGAGCTTGGCGAAGGGCGGCGTCTCGAAGGGTGAAGGCCGCAAGCAATGCGCTTTTTGCCATGGTCCCCGTTGTCTCCAAATCGTCGAAGCGCGACTATTGCGATTATTATGTAGGGGTGGGTTTCAAACCCACCCCTACGGCTGCGCCGCGCTCAGGCGTCCAGCAGGCTCCGCCCGGCGCGGCCGGTTCCACCGAATCCGCCGAAACCGCCAAAGCCGAAATCCGGCTCCTCGTCCAGCTTGCGCATGAACTTCTCCGGCCCGGCGGCCTGGATCGAGCGCTCGATGGCGGTGGCGGATTCCCGGCCCGTGGCGTCGGCGGGATCGGCCCTTTCCGGCGCGCCGGCGCGCTCGTTGATGGCGTTGGCGGCATTGGCGGCGGCGCGCATGGGCTTGTCGGCCCCGCCCAGCGGCGCGAAGGCGGCGCCGAAGACGCCGGGCAGTTCCCGCGCCATCATGTTTCTGCCGCCAATACCATCGATCGCCTTTTTGGCGGCGCCCCTTGCGATGCCGGCCTGCACCGGCGCGGCCCCTCGGCTCAGCACGGCCTGTTGCACCGCCGCCCGGCCCGCGTCGTCGAGTGGCGCGGGGCCCACCCGCCGCCTGCGCGGCTGGTCCCGCCGGCGCGGCGGTTCCGGTATCGCGGCCTCGGGCACCGTGTCGCGCAGCACGGCAAGCGCGGTGTCCGGGCTCAGGGTCGCGGCGATGCCGCCCAACTGCCGGTCGAGCCCGTCGGACAGGCCCTCGAAGCCCGGTTCACGGACAAAGCAATCCTGCATGCACTTGGCCACCTTCGCCCGCATTGTCGTGTCGCGCGCGGCCTCCTCGGCGTGGAAGCCGAGCCGCGCCCGGACGCGGTCCTTGTTGTCCCGGCTCAAATCCTTGGGATCGACCAGCATGCCGTCGCCCAGCATGCCGCTGGTTTCGGCGCGCGAGGTGTCCAGATTTTGCTGGTCAAGTTCCTTTTGATCGGCATTGGCGGACTGCGTGGGTTGAGGTCCACTGTTTCGTACATCGCTCCGCTCGCGGCGGTTCGACGAGTGCCGGAATTTCTCGCCGCCAAATTTATATTGGAACGGCTCCGGCTCCCGCTTGCCCTCCCAATCAAGGACCTTGTCCGGCCCGGTGATCCAGTTGACGTCGGGGTGGTTGGTGGGCAACCCGATGGGACGCCCTGTCCGAGAATCGATGCTTATCTCCCCAGATATCGGGTCCACCGCAGCTGGATTTCCGCTCCATCCGGATTCCTCGAGCCATTTTGCGCCTATTCTGCGCTTGTAGAAGACGTGGGCTCCGTCACCGGAACTGTCCTCGATCACCTTGCGCGCTGCTCGAATTACATCGTCCCAAGTCTTGGCATTGCGACCGATCTGGATGCCGATGTCGTTGTTCCAGCGATCCATGGCGGTCGCGCCACTGGTTCCTACGGGGTCGAAACGCTCCCTGAATTCAAGGATATTATCCGCAATTCTGGCGCCGAACCTCCGAGTCAGTTCCGCAGCCCACAGTATGTGCCGGTAAGCGTCGGCTGGACCATTCACCCTGCCCGGGAGTTGCGAGCTAACGGATTCGGACGTTGCGGCGGTGGCCGCGATATCAAACCTATCTTCAAGTTTCATGATGATCTCCATCGTTGGAATTTGCGGGCGAACCCATGCTTTTGCCAAAGGGCGGGTCGTCCACAGAAAAAAGCCGCCCCAACCAAGGAACGGCTTGATAAAACCGGCGGCGCTTCGGCGCGCCAGCCGGAGACGCTTCGAGTTACAATCTAATCAATAGCTTTGCGCCGGTTTTCCGTACGGCATTCCGACGCATCGATACGATCCTCCCGCACCGCTATTTCGAACGCACATTCGATGTACCAACCGCTATTTACCATCGCCGCGTATTCACGAATCGGCTCGTCGCCGCGAACTCGAAACGCAACCCGCACGTACGTGAAATTCAACTCCCGGTCGACGTACAAAACTCGTTTGCCTCCCAGAAACTTTTCATTGTCCTCGAATGGAAAGACCGTAGTGCCGCGGTAGTCGTGAACGGCATCGCCGACCTGAACGGACTGCAAATAGATTGGCTGCCCTGTTCGATTGACGACTGAAATTTTGTGCCGGGGATTGGCGGAATTCCGCCAAAGGAGCACCGCCGCCAGGATCGGCGCCGCCGATACGATGCCCCAGAATAATAGTCTGCGCACAAATACCCCTGCCGGGACGGGCGACCCATTTTCGAGACATTTGCGTGTCCGTATGGCGGCCGCCAGCACCGCTACCAGGGAGCCAATGTAAAGCGCCGACACGAGTAGGCCGGCGACGATGATCGTCCGGTTGCCTCCGGATACGAACCAAACGCCAGCCGTGAACAAATAGGCCGAGGCCATATACAGCAACATGAAGATGCTTGCATTGGCGAGGTGTCGAGAGCCGAGCTCGTATCGACCATTGTTGAAGCACCAGCCCCCGAACCAAATCAAAGCATGGCCGAGCAACAGGATCGGGCTCGGCATGGCCATGCTGGCGTGCACGACGTCCAGCCGGCTCAGGCCAAAATCCGAATATTCCACATCTAGTCCGAGCACTATGGAAACAGGGAGCATTGAAAATGGAATTGCCAGCCATGGAAACAGCGCCGCTAACCCCGCCATAACGAGCGATGCGGCGATCGCGTAATAAATAAATTGCGTGCCAGGTTTCGAGTCCATTGGACGGGCCTCTGGATTGCGCCGGCGGTATCCGCAAAACACCGCGTCGATATCCTACAACCGATTGTGGCATTTGTTAGGTGGGGATACCGCCGGCTCGACGCGCCGGCCGCTCCCATCCTTTTCTTCGGGCGTGATCCCGGTGGGATTTTCGCCCAGAATCGGGGGCGAAATATGGCTGGATTCACGTCCAAAACGCGAAAACCCGGCCGCCGTTTCCGGCTCCGGGTTCTTGTGGACACTCGACCCCACATCTAGTGTTTATATATACCGTACTTTCTAAATGTTGTAAAGCACTTTTTTTGCCCGAGGCCGATTTTGTTTTCGTTTGGCGCGTTGGAGGCTCCCGCAACCAGCTCCGGCCAAATGGGGAAGCGGCGCGTCAGACCAGATGGAGATTGCGCTCAGCCGACCACCGCCTCCGCCTCGATCTCGACTTTCAGTCCGGGAAGCGCCAGCGCGGAGACCTCGACCA
>CBDVDY010000334.1:0-3241 GCA_965372875.1 uncultured Alphaproteobacteria bacterium
TGCGGGCGGTGTTCGACCCGCGCGGCGGCCAGTGGATGGGACGGAAATACGTGCCCTCGCTGCTGGCCGCCATCGGCGACGTCATCGAGCAGCACATGATCGACATCGGCTTCCAGCCCGATTCCAGGGAACAACGCGAGGGCCATCGGGACGAAACCCGGCTGGCGGTGGTCGGCGGCTCGGAAATCGGCGAGATCGGCGGCGGCGAAGGCGGCGGCGCGGGCGGAACAGAGGCCAGCGCGCGCGGCGGCGGCGGCCCGGCGGCAAGCAACCAGCCCCGCCTCCGGCACTGCCCGAAATGCGGCCAGGCCGGCATCATCCGCCAGGAAGACTGCGACGTCTGCACCTCCTGCGGCTACTCGAAGTGTGGGTAGGCGACGGCGCTGCCTCCGATAACCGATGCCTTCACGGCAGGGTCGCCGGCGGCTCGGGCGTTTTCCCGCGCCCCCTCGGCGCGCGGTGGGCGCGCGCTTCGCGGTGGGCGATGTAGGTGGCGCTGGCGACGACGACGGCGCCGCCGGCCCAGGTCCAGATCTCCGGCTGCTCGCCGAAGATGTAGACGCCGATCAGCGTCGCCCAGACCAGCTGCAGGAAGAATACCGGCTGCACCACGGTCAGCTCGGTCATGCGGAAGGCCTGGGTCAGGGACAGATGGCCCAGCGTGGCGATGCACGCCGCCACGAACAGCCAGGCGAGTTCCTCCCAAGCCGGCGTGCGCCAGACCGCCAGCGCCGGCGGCGCCAGCACCAGCGTCACGAACACCGCGAGATAGGCGACGATCGCCGTGTTCGAATCGGTCTCGGTCAGCTTCTTGGTGATGATGAAGGAGCCGGCGAACATCGGCGCGGCGATGATCTGGGCAATGGCGCCGGGATCGATGATCTCGATCCCCGGGCGCAGGATCAGCATGGCGCCGCCGAAGCCGGCCAGCACCGCGCCGATGCGCCGCGCGTGCAGCCGTTCGCCCAGGAACAGGGCGGCGCCGATGGTAACGAAGATCGGGATGATGAAGCCCAGCGCCGTGACCTCGGCGATCGGGATGTGGGTCATGGCGTAGAACCACAGCATCACGCCGCCGCCGTGGATCAAGCCCCGGAACGCGTGCAGGCCGATCCGCTTAGAGAACAGCCCGGTCGCGCGCAGGCGCAGGAACACCGGCGCCAAAATGCACAGCCCCATCGCATAGCGGATGAAGGCGGCCTGGACCGGGTGCATGTCCGAGCCCAGGTGCCGGACGATCCCGGTGAAGGTGACGAAGAGCACGCCGGTCAGCACCATCCAGGCGATGCCCTTCAGGTTCGCGGCCGAACGCGCCGCCGCGTCCGACGCGGAGGTGGTTGTTGTCATGAGCCTCGCGGTGGAAACTGCCGTTGGACTCGGAGATTAGCATCTATTTCCGGGCCGCAGACCCGGTTTCTGCGCATTGCCGCCATGCGCCGCCCTGCGTCCCGTGGCCGCAATTGTGCCGCGCCGGGCAAGCGGCTAACATGCCGGCATGATTATACCGACAGAGCCGATAGGCAGCATCCCACGGCCCGCCGAGCTGTTGCGGGCGATGGGTGAATTCGCCGCCGGGCGCATCGACCGGGCCGCGCTCGACGCCCAGTACGAGGCGGCGCTTGGCGACACCATCGAACGCTTCGAGGCGACCGGATCGCCCGTCATCACCGACGGCGAACAATCCAAGCCGAGCTTCGCCACCTACCCGGTCGACGGGCTCGACGGGCTGGCGCCGGACGGCGTGACGATCCCGTTCGAGGACGGCCATACGCGGCAACTGCCGCTTCTCACCGCCGGCCCGTTCCGCTACGTCACGCACGCCGAGAGCTATCTGGAAAAGGCGCTGACGCTGGCCAGCGTGCCGGTCAAGCAGGCGGTGATCGCGCCCTCGGCCCTGAGCCTGCTCTATCCCCAGGACGGCATCGAGGGCTACACGCGGGAAACCTTCATCGCCGACTTGACCGACGGGGCCGAGGCCGACATAAGCGGTTGCCTGGCCAAGGGCGCGCACAACGTCCAGCTCGACTTCACCGAGGGGCGGCTGGCGATCAAGCTCGACCCGTCGAAGGGACTCTTGAACCAGTTCGTCGCCCTCAACAACGCCGTGCTGGAGCGTTTTTCGGACCGGGAGCGGGCGCGGATCGGAATCCATACCTGCCCCGGCGGCGATCACGATTCGACGCACAGCGCCGACGTGGACTACGCCGAGCTGCTGCCGACCCTGTTCGAACTCAAGGCCGGCAATTTCTATATCCAGATGGCCAGCGAAACCGACCGCCGCCGCGTGCTCGGCGTGATCAAGCAGCATGCCAAGCCCGATCAACGCATCTTCATCGGCGTCATCGACCCGATCGACCCGCGCCTGGAAACCGCGGCGGAGGTACGCGACCGGGTGCTGGAGGCGGCCGATTTCATCGATCCCGCGCGTCTCGGCAGCTGCGACGATTGCGGCTTCTCGCCCTTCGCCGACGACGTCTCGACGGCGCGCGATCTGGCCTTCGAAAAGATCCGCGTCCGGGTCGAGGGTACGGCGCTGGCGGCCGAGGCGCTGGCATAGAGGCGGGCATGGCGCCGCCACCGGAGCAGCGGGCATGAGCGCGCGGGAGACGACCGACCTGCCGGAGACCGAATACGCCTGGGCCGGCGACATCTGCATCGCCTACCAAATCATGGGCGAGGGCGGCGGCGGACGGCCGGACCTGATCCTGGTGCCCGGCATCATTTCGCACGTCGAATTCTTCCACGAGCTGCCCAACCACACCGCGTTTCTGCGGGCGCTCTCGTCCTTCGCCCGGGTGATCTCGTTCGACAAGCGCGGGCAGGGTCTGTCCGATGGCATCTCCGGCGTTCCGAGCCTCGAGGAGCGGATGGAGGATCTGCGCGCCGTCATGGACGCCGTCGGCATCGAACGCGCGGCGCTGCTCGGCATCTCGGAGGGCTGCGCCATGAGCGCGCTGTTCGCGGCCACCTATCCGGAGCGCGTCTCGAAGCTGATTCTCTTTGGCGGCTTCGCCCGCTTCGCCGGGACGCCGGACTATCCCCACATGCCGGAACTGGCGGATTACCTGAAATCGGTGCGCTATTGGGGCAGCGGGGGGTCGATCAAGGGTTTCATGCCGAGCCATGCCGGCAACAAGGAACTGCGGACGCTGTGGGCCAAGGGCGAGAAGCTGTGCACCACGCCCGGCGGCTACAAGCGCATGCTCGAGACCAACGCCCGCATCGACATCCGCTCGATCCT
>CBDVDY010000335.1:0-3193 GCA_965372875.1 uncultured Alphaproteobacteria bacterium
CTGTTCGGTGCCGACGGCGACGCCGATGTCGTAATGGTTCTTGTAGACGATGTCGTCGCCGTCGATCTGCGCGTTCACCGACGGCAGCTCGCGCAGCGCCACGATCGAGGCCTTGATGAAAAACGACATGAAACCGAGCCGAACGCCGTGCTTTTTCTCGAAGGCCTCCTTGTACTGGGCGCGCGTGGCCAGGATTGCCGACATGTCCACCTCGTTGAAGGTGGTGAGCATGGCGGCGGTGTTCTGCGCCTCCTTGAGCCGCGCGGCGATGCGCTTCCGAAGCCGCGTCATCGGCACGCGTTCCTCGCGCGCGCCAGGTGCCGCCGGCGCGGCGGGTTTTGCCGCCGAAGGTTTGGCCGCGGAAGGTTTGGCCGCGGCGGGCGCACATGGCGCCGGCGCGCTTCTTTGCGCATCGAGATAGGCGATCACGTCGCCCTTGGTGAGGCGGCCATCCTTGCCCGTGGCCGGTATCAGGGCGGGGTCGAGGCGGTTGTCGTCCACCAGCCTGCGCACGGCGGGCGACAGGGCCGCGGCTTCGGCGGCGGGCGCGGCGCCGTTACCCGCGCTCTTGGCGGCGACGGTGGTGGTTGTGGCGGGCCGTGGCTCGGCCGCCGGCACGGGCGCGGCTTCCACCGGTTTCGGCGGTTCGGCCGCCTTGGCGGCGCAGATTTTGCCCTCGGCGACCACGCCGAGCACCGCGCCGACTTCGACGTCCGCGCCTTGCTCGAAACGGATTTCGCTCAGCATGCCGGCAATCGGGGCGTTGATCTCGAGCGTTACCTTGTCGGTCTCGAGCTCGACCAGCGCCTCGTCGGCATCGACCGGGTCACCGACCGATTTCAGCCATTGCGCGATGGTGGCCTCGGTCACCGATTCACCCAGAGCGGGCACGACAATTTCGGTTGCCATCTAATTCTCTCGTTCTGCGCGGTCTCGCGCCGTTAATCGCATGTGTCAGTCAACGGTCAGGGCCTCGTCGACGAGCTTGTTCTGCTCCTTGATATGCCGGCTGAACGACCCGGTCGCGGGCGAGGCGGCCTCGGCCCGGCCGGCATATCGCGGCCGCTTGTTCTTGGCGTCTATCTTTTCGAGCACCGCTTCGATGCGGGGCGCGGCGAAGGTCCAGGCACCCATGTTTTGGGGCTCTTCCTGGCACCACACCATTTCCGCCGCCGCGAAGCGGCCGAGCTCGTTGGTCAGCGCTTTCTCCGGGAACGGATAAAGCTGTTCCAGACGCATGAGATACACGTCCTTCTGGCCGCGCCGGGCGCGTTCCTCGAAGAGATCGAAATAGACCTTGCCCGAGCACATCACGACGCGCTTGATGGCGTCGTCGTCCAGGGTCCGGTCGTCGTCCCAAAGCACCCGGTGGAAGCTGGTGCCGCCACCCATATCGGAGAGCTTGGAGACCGCGCGCTTGTGACGCAGCAGCGATTTCGGAGTCATCACGATGAGCGGCTTGCGGAACTTGCGGCGGACCTGCCGGCGCAGCACGTGGAAATAGTTGGCCGGCCAGGTGCAGTTCACCACCTGCATGTTGTCTTCGGCGCAGAGCTGCAGATAGCGCTCCAACCGGGCGGAGGAATGTTCCGGCCCCTGCCCTTCGTACCCGTGCGGCAGCAGCAGCACCAGCCCCGACATGCGCAACCATTTCGATTCGCCCGAGCTGATGAACTGGTCGATGATGACCTGGGCGCCGTTGGCAAAGTCGCCGAACTGCCCCTCCCACAAAACCAGCGCGTGCGGCTCGGCCAGAGAGTAGCCGTACTCGAAGCCCATCACCGCGGCCTCGGACAGCGGGCTGTCGATGACCTCGAACATGGCCTGATCGGCGGCGACGTTTGCCAGGGGCACGTGGCGGTCCTCGTTCTCCTGATCGACCAGAACGGCGTGGCGATGCGAGAAGGTGCCGCGGCCGCTGTCTTGCCCGGAAAGACGCACCGGCGTTCCCTCGGCCAAAAGCGTGCCGAAGGCAAGCGCCTCGGCGGTCGCCCAGTCGATGGGCTCGCCGCTTTCGATGGCCGCCAGCTTGGCCTTGAGCTGGCGTTGAATCTTTCGGTTGGCGTTGAATCCCTCGGGTATTTCGGCGAGCTTGGCGCCGACTTCCTTGAGCGTCTTGATCGGCACCGCTGTCTGGCCGCGCCGCTCTTCGCCGCGCGCCGTCTCGATGCCGGTCCAAACCCCTTCGAGCCAATCCGCCTTATTCGGCTTGTAGGTCTCGGCCGCCTTGAAATCGATCTCCAGGCGGGCATGGAAGTCGACAAGCGCCTGCTCGACCTCGGCTTCGCTCAGCAAGCCCTCGTCGATCAGCTTTTGCGCGTAGATCTGCTGGGTCGACGGATGCTGGGCGATGCGCTTGTACATCAGGGGCTGGGTGAACGCCGGCTCGTCGCCTTCGTTGTGGCCGTGGCGGCGATAGCAGAACATGTCGATCACCACGTCCTTGCGGAACATCTGGCGAAATTCGGTGGCGATGCGCGCGACATGCACCACCGCCTCCGGGTCGTCCCCGTTGACGTGGAATATCGGCGCCTGGATTATCTTGGCGACTTCCGAACAATAGGGTCCGGAGCGGGAATGCACCGGGTTGGTGGTGAAGCCGATCTGGTTGTTGACGACGACGTGAATCGTGCCGCCGGTGCGGTAGCCCTTGAGTTCCGAAAGGTCCAGCGACTCCGCCACCATGCCTTGCCCGGCGAACGCCGCGTCGCCGTGCATGAGCAAGGCCATGACCCTGTCGCGGCCGTCCGCGCCGCGCTGCGTCTGCTTGGCCCGCACCTTGCCGAGCGCCACCGGGTTCACCGCCTCGAGGTGCGATGGGTTGGCGGTGAGCGAAAGATGCACGATTTTGCCGTCGAACTCGCGGTCGGAGGAGGTGCCAAGATGATACTTCACGTCGCCCGAGCCCTGTACGTCCTCGGGGTTGGACATAATGCCCTGGAATTCGGAAAAGATCGCCTGGTAGGGCTTGCCCATCATGTTGACGAGCACGTTGAGGCGCCCGCGGTGCGGCATGCCGATGATGATCTCCTCGACGCCCAACTGGCCACCGCGCTTGACGATCTGTTCGAGCGCCGGCACCAGAGCCTCGCCGCCATCGAGGCCGAATCGCTTGGTGCCGGTGTATTTCTTGTCGAGGAAGCGCTCGAAACCCTCGGCCTCGATCAGCCGGTCGAGGATCGCGCGCTTGCCC
>CBDVDY010000336.1:0-3190 GCA_965372875.1 uncultured Alphaproteobacteria bacterium
AGTGTCGACCGGGCGGCGCTGTTTCAGACGGCGCATTGGCACCGACCCACCCTAGAACTTCTCTACCTGCTCCATGACGTGCCGCGGCACGTATGGATCGCGGTAGGAGCGGTGGAAGATCAACTCGTCGAGATAGGCGCAGAGCTGGAGCACGCGCAGCCCGTACGCGGTAAGCACGACGTAGACGGCGACATAGGGCAGCAGCCGAATCTGGCCGTACCGCCCCGAAACGGCGATGGCGGCGAGATACGAGATCGTGGACAGCGCGGCATAAAGCAACGTCGCCGCGATGATGACCGGCCAGGCGAACCAGCCGAAAGAAACGAACAGCCACGCCAGGTAGGCGACCAGCGCGATGCTGAGTGCCACTTGGAAGAACAACACGTCGAACGCGGCGATCACTTCGCGCAGCGAAAAGCCGGCGCTTCGCGGGTCGAAGATCGAGCCGAACTTGCGCATCCAGACGGTGATGACCGAGCGTTCCCAGCGCATGCGCTGACGGATGAGGGCAAGCACGGATTCGGGCGCGTCGGTCAGCCCCCAGGCATCGTGCGCGAAGCGGATTTTCCAGCCCGCGCGCCTGATCTTGGCGGTGAAATCGGCGTCCTCGCCGACCTCGACGCTGAGGCCGCCGACGCCGAGAATCGCCGCTCGGCGAAAGGCGCCCATCGCGCCGGAGACGAGGAACAGCACCCCCATCGCGCTCAGCAACCGCCTGCCCAGCGACACGCCGATCATGTATTCGATCGCCTGGCAACGCGTCAGCAGGTTCGCCTCGGCGTTGCGCACGCCCAGGTTCCCGGCCACCGCCCCGACCCGCGGATGATCGAACTGGCGGAGCATCGCCTCGAATGCGTGGCGGTCGAACGAGGTGTCCACGTCGGCGAAAAAGATGAAATCGCCGGTCGCGTATTCGAGCGCCAGGTTCATCGCGGCGCTCTTGCCGCCGCGCCGGTCGAGCGAGACGACCGTCTCGATCATGCCGGCTTCCTGCAGCTCGGTGGCGACGCGCGCCATGCCGTCGGTCGAACCGTCATCGACGACGATGATCTGATAGGGACGCCGGCGGGCGATCGTCTGCTCGCGGATCGAGGCGATGCAGGTCGGCAAATGTTTCGCTTCGTTGTGGCCGACGACCACGACGCTGACCCGCGAATCGGGCCCCGGCCCGTCGGTGTCGTCGGATGATTTCGTCAGCCAGGCGGTCGCGACCACGGCCAGGCCGCCGACCACGTAGCGCGGAATCTCGAAGATGAAGGCGAACCAGAACAGCGTGACCGCGGCATGCAGGTCGAGTTGGCCGAGCAGGGTGAATCCATCGAGCAGCATCACGAGTTGGCCTCCACCAGATCGACCGCCGCCTCGCCCTCTTCCACCCGTATGTGCAGCGCAATGGGCAGGTCGACAATGTTCGTCACCGCATCCTCGAAGCGCCGGGCGACCGCGCGGCCGTGCTCGGCGGATGTCTCCGGCAATGCGATCAGCACGGTCTGGTCGGCGCCCACGGCGACCAAATCGGCTTCGCGGACCGATTCGGCGAAGACGTCGACCATCAGCCGGAACGCGGCGGCGGTGCGGGCGGCGCCATGCTCGCTCCCCAGTGCCTCGCGGTTGGTGACGGCGACGCTCATCATCGAGAACGGCCGGTCGTAGCGCGCGGCGACGCGCAGGCTCTCGCGCGTCAGCAGGACGAAATCGCGCAGCGGATAGGTGCGAAGCTGCGGCGCCAGCAACTCGGCGAAATCGAGGTGCGGCAGACGCCCTTCCAGGAGCGCGGCGACGCCGTCGGCGGCCAGGTCGTAATGGTACCAGTCGGTTGTCTCGATGCCGTCGCCGGGGGTGGTGTGGCCGCAATCGAGGCAGTCGAAGGCGACTCTCGGCTCGGCCATGACCTTGCCGCAGTCGCGGCAAGCCACGACGACTCCCGGCTTGTCGTAATCGACACCGAAATGGCGCAGCTCCTTCTTGCATTTCGGGCAGATCAGGTCGCGGTCGCGGAGAAACCCGGACTGGGCCGCTTCGTGGCCGCAGGCGTAGTGATGGATGATTTCCTCTTCATTGAGCTGACCGCAGCCGCACTGCATGCAGGCTTCGTAGGCGCACAGACGCGAGGAGGCGCAGCGCCCGCAGATGTTGGTGCGCTTGAAGAAGCGCCGGTGCAGAAGGCCCAACTCGGCGAGACTCTCGAGCTGCCGCCGCATGGCCGGCGCGGCGCCCAAGAGCGGATACCCCACGGCTTCGCGTTCGGCCGGGCGCCATTCCGCCTCGATCGATTTCCGCCGCGTATGGGCGAAGCCGAGCACGAGCAGCCCGTCCTGGTCCGGGGTCCCCTCGATACTGGGAATCTCGACCAGGCGGTCGCGGATCGGCCGCAGCACGGCGATCGCCTGTTGCATCGTGACAGGGGTGAGCGATGGCGCGCTGAAGTCCGCGCGCGTGCCCTCGAAGAATCCGAACAACGCGACGGGAGCCAATAGATTCCGGGCGGCGGCGAGCGCGGCTTGCGCGCGCGCTGGCGACACGGAATCGATCAGCGCCACGCAGTCGAATTGCTTCTCCGGCTCGGTGACGTAGGTGACGCCTTGCACGTTTGGCGGCGCCGCGTCCTCGGCGCCGATCACCAGCATCGCCAACGCCGCAGCGCCGGCGTCCGCGGCGCCGCCGGCAGCCGCCGCGCCGTCATCCGCCGCCTCGAAATCGCGGAGCCTGGTCTGCATCCCCTCCTCCAGTATCGCGCCGTGCGGTTCCCGCCGCGGGTCCGCGCGATTCGGAGAATATGGTAAATTGACCGGGTTACCGGCCAATTAACGGTACCAGCGCGCAAATGGAGATCGATCATAGGAAGAAAATATAAGTATTTTTAAGTATTCGTGATCGCATGGATAATGAAACTTCAACGACCTATAAAATAAATATTAAATAAATGCTTACTTTTTGTTAAATTTAATTAAAATTTTAATAAAAATTGTTTGACATTTTCCTAAAATTGCGGTACAGTCCTTCCAGTCGATAAGAAAAGGCCCGAAACCGCCAACGAATACTACCGGGCCCAGGCCATGACAGGCCAGGCGAGACCAACGAAGGGGGAAGAAAAGGAGCGCCACCATGTTCGGCCGCCGAGAAACCGCCACCGCCACCGCCACCGCCGCCAATATCAGCCCCCGGATGGGCAACACCGAAACCGGCAACG
>CBDVDY010000337.1:0-3167 GCA_965372875.1 uncultured Alphaproteobacteria bacterium
TTCGGGTTCGGTGAGGTTTGCTGTCGGGTCTGGCCCCCCTATAGTGGCGGCCCGATGGCCGATAATTCCGATAATCCCGATAATCCCGAATCCGCGTCCGGCGACCCCGCCGCCGTGCGCCGCGCCACCCTGATCGGCGCCACGGCGGTATTGATGTGGGCGACGCTGGCGCTTCTGACCACGCTCACGGGCCGGGTGCCGCCGTTCCAGCTGGTGGCCATGGCGTTTTCCGTGGCGTTCGCCCTGGCGCTCGGCAAGTGGCTGATCCGGGGCGACGATATCGGCGCGCATCTGCGCCAGCCGGCGCCGGTCTGGGCGCTCGGGATCGCCGGGCTGTTCGGCTATCATTTCTTTTATTTCATGGCGCTGCGCAACGCGCCGCCGGTCGAGGCCAGCCTGATCGCCTACCTCTGGCCGCTGCTGATCGTCCTGTTCTCGGCGCTGCTGCCGGGCGAACGGTTGAAATTGGCGCACGTGGCGGGCGCGGCGGCGGGGCTGGCGGGCGCGGTACTTCTGGTCACCGGCGGCGGCGAGGTCGGCTTCAAGCGGGAGTACTGGCTCGGCTATCTAGGCGCCCTGGCCTGCGCGCTGACCTGGTCGGGCTATTCGGTGCTGAGCCGCCGCGCGCGCGCGGTGCCGACCGATATCGTGGGCGGATTTTGCGGCGTTACCGCCGTCCTCGCGGCGCTCGCCCATCTGGCGTTCGAGACCACGTCCTGGCCCCAGGGCGTCGAATGGCTGGCCGTTCTGGGGCTCGGGCTGGGGCCGGTCGGGGCCGCGTTCTTTACCTGGGATCACGGCGTCAAGCGCGGCGACATTCGGGCGCTGGGCGCGTTTTCCTATGCCGCGCCGCTGCTCTCCACCGTGCTGCTCGTAGCCTTTGGCCGGGCCGAGGCGAGCTGGCCGCTGGCCGCGGCATGTCTCTTGATCGCCGGCGGCGCGGCGCTGGCCGGGCGGGATCTGTTCCGCGGTTGATTTCGCGCTTCCTTCGGGCCGGCCCGCTCGGATACGCTCACGGTTTTCCAGCGGGCCGGCGCCGAATCGTTTCCCTGGCGCCCGGCGGATTGCAATGGCCGCCGCATTTTGCCAAGTTGCCTGGGAGCATTCCGCCGGGACAGGGCCGATGGGCCAAGTTCCTGACCAAATTTCCGCCACCGATCATCGACGAGTGGACAGACCATGACCGATTACCGTTCCCGCTTCCGCCTCCTCGCCATCCTGCCGCTGGCCCTCGCGGCGGGCGCCGTCGCCGCCTGCACGCCCAGCATTCTCCTCTCGCCCAAGACCATCGTCGACCGCGTTATCGAGGCCCGCGGCGCCGACGACATCGCCGACGACAACAGGATCGTAATCGCGGTCAACGGCATCATGGCCGATCTCGGCACCATCAAGGCGTCGACCGAGATTTACGAGCAGCGCCTGTTGATCACCGGCCTGTTCGACGACAAGGCGCTGTACGACGATTTCAAGGCCAGGGTCGACGCGTTGCCGGGCATCAAGGAGCTGTACTGGCATGTCGCCTTCCTCAGCCGGGAGGATCAGGCGCGGATGCGGGGCGAGCTGCTGGATTGGGCCGATGCGCTTGTCCTCGACGGCAAGGTGGGGATCGGGCTGATCGGCGCCAGGGGCGTGGCCGACGTCAACTTCCGGGTCGCCGCCGACGCCAGGAGCACGATCTACCTGATCGGCCGGGCTCGCTCGCGCGAGGAGTTCGACAAGGCGCTGGCCATCGCGCGGGCGGTCAAGGGCGTCAAAAAGGTGGTGAATTACGTCGTGCTCCGGCCGTAAGACTCGGCGCGTGGTCGCTCAGGCGGCTTCCCGCGCCAGGCGCGGGGCCGGGGCCTCGACGATCGGCCAGTGCAGCGCCGCCGCGCCGATGCCAAGGGCCACGCCGCCCCACCAGACCACGTCGTACGAACCGGTGGTGTCGTAAAGATAGCCGCCCAGCCAGACGCCGAGGAAGCTTCCCACCTGGTGGCTGAAGAAGACGAAGCCGAACAAAGTCGCCATGTATTTCAGGCCGAACATCTGCACGACCAGGCCCGAGGTCAGCGGCACCGTCGACAGCCACAAGATCCCCATGACCGAGGCGAAGAGGAGCACGCCCTCGGTGCTGGGCGGCAGCAGCATGAACAGGGCCACTACGGTCGAGCGCGCGAGATAGAGTCCGGCCAGGAGATACTTTTTGCTGTACCTGCCGCCGAGCCAGCCCGATCCCAAGCAGCCGATGATGTTGAACAGGCCGACCAGCGACAGCGCCCAGGCGCCGACCTTCGCCGGCTGGCCGATATCGACGATATAGGCGGGCAGGTGGGCGGACATGAAAGCGACCTGGAAGCCGCAGACGAAGAAGCCCAATAGCAGGTACCAATAGCTCGCGTGTCCGGCCGCCTCGCGGATCGCCTGGCGCAGGGTTTGCTTGGGCCCGGCCACCGCGTCGCCGCCGCGCCCGGTGACGGTGGCCGCCAGCGGCACCACCAGCGCCGCGAATCCGGCCAGCAGCAGCAGCGCCGTCTGCCAGCCATAGGCCTCGATGAAAGCCTGTCCCAGCGGCACCATGACGAACTGGCCGAACGATCCGGCCGCGGTGCCGATGCCGAGCGCCAGCGAGCGCCTCTCCTCGGGCACCACCCGGCCGATCGCCGCCAGGACCACCGAGAACGACGCGCAGCCCAGCGCCACGCCGACCACGAGACCGGCCGTCAGATGCATCATGCCGGGCGTCGTGCTTACGGCCATCAGCGCCACGCCGGCGGTGTAGAGCACGCCGCCCACGGCCAGCACCCGGCCCGAGCCGTATTTGTCGGCGACGGCGCCGGCGAACGGCTGGGAGATTCCCCACACCAGGTTCTGAAGGGCGAAGGAAAACGCGAAGATTTCGCGGCCCCAGCCGAAGGTGCCGGAGATCGGCGTCATGAGCAGGCCGAAATCCGCCCGCACGCCGAAGGTGATGATGCCGATCAGCGAGCCGCCGACGAGCACGATTATGGGGGAACGCCAGGATCGCGTCGTTACCGCCATGGAAAATTCTCCGGACGCGGGGATTGCCGGCGCGCCGAATGCCCGCGACGATCCCTCGGACTTTACGTTTACGTAAACGTTAGGATAGGTAAACGCTGGAGCCGAACCCGTCAAGTTGTGCCGGCGCATGGCCGCCATGCGCATGG
>CBDVDY010000338.1:0-3146 GCA_965372875.1 uncultured Alphaproteobacteria bacterium
TCGCCGGGCGCTTCGATCCCTATCCGCCGCCGCCCGAGGGCGCCGTGCTGAGCCCCAGCGCGGCGCATGAAGCCGCGCTCGATGGCGCGCCGCTCAAGCTGTCGTGGCCGCGCGCGGGCATCGCCGATCCGATTGTCTGGCAGGAGACCGCCCGCGCCAAGCTTGCCGAGCTCACCGGTTACCGGCGCGCCGCCGCGCCACCCGAGGCGCGTTTCGCGCGGGTCTACGACCTGCCCGGCGGCCTCGCGCGGCGGCGGCGCTATCTGCGCGTCGCCGGCGCCGACGTGCCGGTCGACGTGATCGCGCCGGCGAAGGCGCCCTCCTCTCCGCTGCCGGCGATGATCTGCCTGCAGGGGACCAATTCGGGCGCGCATCTCTCCTGGGGCGAGGCGCGCATGCCGGCCGACCCGATCAAGATCGCCAATGGCGGCGACTACGCGCGCCAGGCGGCGAGAAACGGCTACGCCGCGATCTGCATCGAACAATCCTGCTTCGGCGAGCGCCGCGAGCGGGATCTGCCGACGGTTTCGGCCGATCCCTGCATCGACGCGGCCAATCACGCGTTGCTGCTGGGGCGGACGCTCCTGGGCGAGCGCGTCTCCGATGTCTCTTCGGTGATCGACTGGCTGGAGGCCGACGGCGACGGCGGCCCCGGCGGCATCGACACGGCCCGGATCTACGCCATGGGGAACTCGTCGGGCGGGGCGACGGCTTTGTTCGCGGCGGCGCTCGATCCGCGTATCGCCGGCGTAATCGCCGGCGGCTGCGTGGGCCGCGTCGGGGAAACCCTGGCGCGGCGCAACAACCCGTCCGGCCAGACCGTCATCCCCGGCATCCTCGATTGGCTCGAGATCGACGACGTTTTGGCCCTCGTCGCACCCCGGCCGCTGCTCGTGGTCTCGGCGCGCGACGACCATATCTGGCCCTACGAAGGTGCCGCGCGGGCGGTCGAGGGCGGGCGCGACGTTTACCGGGCGCTGTCCGCCGGAGATGCTATTCGCGCCGTCGCCGCCGACGGCGGTCACCGCTTCTATCCCGATCTGGCGTGGCCGGAATTCGATTCCCTGGTAGCGGGCAAAGGCGCGCCATGACGATCCGCCGGACAGGCCGGACAGGCCGGAGGCCGCCGCCGCGGACCGCCGCCCGTCGTCCCGAATGCTGAAGGTCGGCTTCCCGTGGGCCGTCGCCGGGATCGCCGTCTTCGTGGTGCTGGCCCTGGCCCCTCCGGTGCTGCCGGCCTGGGCATTCCGGCACCTGCCCAGCGCGACGCTGGCCGCGACCCTGGCGCTGGCCGTCTATGTGATTTGGCGGCGTCCCGGGGCGCGGCGGGCGACGCCGGCGCGGGCCGGAATTCTCTTCGTCTCGATCATGCTGCTGTTCGGACTGAGCATCGGCGCCCTGTGGGGCCACGCGTTGACCACGGGCTGGGTCAATCTGGGCGTGTTTCCCGCCAACGACGCCGAGGATTTCCATCGCACCGCGCACCAGATTCTCACCGATGGCGCGTTCGATACGCCACGCGGCCGGCCGCTCGCCAACAGCGTGCTGGCGGCGTTGCTGATCGCCACGGGCTTCAGCCTCAAGGCCGTCGTCGCGATCTTTACCGCCGCCGCCGGCCTGGCCTGTTGGATGGCCGCGATTTCGGTATGGCGCAGCCATGGCTTGGGCGCCGGGCTGGTGATGTTCGCGGTCCTCTTCGCCTTCGCGCACGGCATTCTCGGCTCGGTGGCGAGCGAGCCGATCGGCTTCATCCTCGGCGCGGCGGCGTTCGCGGTGCTTTGGGACGCGGTGGGGCGGCGTTCGGCGGCCGGGTTCGCGCTGGGGCTGATCGCCTTGTCGATCGGCATGTCGGCCCGGATCGGAGCGCTGCTGCTCTTGCCGGCGTTGCTGTTGTGGGCCTCCCTTGCCTTCGACGGCGCGCGGCGGGTCAAGCTCCGCGCCGCGCTCGCGGGCCTCGCCGCCATCGTCGCCGTGTTCGCCGCCAACGCCGCGCTGACGCGGATCGTTACGCCCACCAGCCCGGGCGGTTTCGTCAACGCGATCGACGCGTGGTACACGCTCGCGGTGAATGGCCGCGAAGCGCTCGGTATCACGCCGAGCGGACAGATCCTGCCGCAGACCCGATGGCTGCAAATTTACCAGGATCATCCGGAGTTGCGCACGCTGCCGCCCGATCGGGTCGGCGGACGCAAGCGCGCCATTTTTCTCGACGAAATCCGTGCCTACCCCCACGCCTTCGTCGTCGGCGCGTTATTGGAGTGGAAGGAATATTTCCTCGATTCGAAGATATTCGAGAGCTTTCGGAACAGGACCGCCCGGTCGCTGGTTCTGATCCTGGCGCTGGTCGGATTGGTGGCGGCGTGGCGCGGGCGCCGGGACCGGCTTGTCGGCTTCGCGCTGGTCTGCAATCTCGCGATTTTTGCCTCCGTTCCTTTTCTCGTCGGCGGCGGTCTCAGGGTTCAGGCGGCCACGGTCGCGTTTACAGCATTACTTTGCTCGCTGGGACTGAGCGCGCTGGCGGCGCGGATCGGCCGGCCCTATTCGCGAGATGCCGCCGTGGCGGCGCGGCCGAGCTTGCCGTATCTCGCCGGCGCCCTGGCCGCGGCAACCCTGTTTCTGGCCGCCATCGCCGCCGGCCCGCTGCGCGGCGGCCTGGTGGCCACCGGTGCCGCGCCGCGCTGCGAGCCGCCGGAAATCGGCCTGACGCTGCGCTACAACCCGGGCGCCGCGCTGCGCGTTGCCGGAGACGGCGCCGAGCCCTTATTTCTGCTGACCACAATTCGCCACGCCGAATTGGCGGCGCGCGTCGAAAGCACCCCGCCCGGCAACCTCGATCCCATGACGCGCGCGGTCGCCGCGTTTGCCGCCGCCGGCCCGCTGCCCGTGACCGTCGTACTGGCGCCGGACCTTGGACGCGGCGGGCTGGCCACCTTCGTATTCCACCGCGTCGAACCGCCGCCCGGTGCCCTTCTATTGGCTGTCTGCGCCAGACAGCAGGCCGGCCGCCACGTCGTCGCGCGCATCGTCCCCGCCGCCGCTTTGCGATGACGGGTGCAGCCGGATTGCGGCCCGGCGACCCGTTTGATATCTAGTGGTAAGAATCCAACATAGGGTACCCATAGGACGGCTTCGCGAGTTCGTCCGGC
>CBDVDY010000339.1:0-3144 GCA_965372875.1 uncultured Alphaproteobacteria bacterium
TGGGTGGCGCAACGTTGTATTCATGGCGGATCAAGATTTATATGATGGGCGCCGCGTTCCCAGCCACCCCGAGGCAGACGAGCACTACGCATGGATATCCCGATCGCCCGCAGCGAACTGTTTCCGCGCATCGAACCCCATGCCAGCGGCAGGCTCGAGCTCGATGGCGGCCATGTCATGTATTGGGAGGAATGCGGTAATCCCAAGGGGTTTCCGGTCCTGTTTCTGCATGGCGGCCCGGGCGCGGGGTCGACGCCTACGCACCGCCGCTTCTTCGATCCCGACCATTACCGCGTCGTTCTTTTCGACCAGCGCGGCGCCGGCCGCTCGACGCCGATGGGTGCGGTAAGCGACAATACCACACAGCATCTGATCGCCGACATCGAGACGCTGCGCCGCCATCGCGGCATCGATGCCTGGCAGATGTTCGGCGGATCGTGGGGCAGCACGCTGGCGATCGCCTATGGCGAGGCCCATCCCGAGCGCTGCCTGGCCTTCGTGCTGCGCGGCATCTTCCTCTGCGGGCGGCGCGAGCTCGACTGGTTTCTCTACGGAATCCGCGCGGTGTTTCCCGAGGCCTGGCGGGCTTTCGCCGGTTTCCTGCCGAAAGACGAGCGTGGCGACCTCCTGGCCGGCTATTGGCGCCACCTGATCGACGACGACCCGGCGGTGCACATGCCGGCGGCGCGGGCCTGGGCCGGCTACGAGGCGGCGTGCTCGACGCTTTTGCCCGGCACTGGCCACGGCGGTGCCTTTCAGGGCGGCGGCGGCGCGCTCGGCCTGGCCCGGATCGAGGCCCATTACTTCCGCGCCGGCATGTTCGTGCGCGAGAATCAATTGCTCGAGAATCTGCACCGCATCCAGGCGATCCCGACGGTCATCGTGCAAGGCCGTTACGACATGGTGTGTCCGCCGGTCACCGCGGACAGGCTGGCGCACGCCTGGCCGGAGGCGGACTACGTGGTCGTGCCGGACGCCGGTCACTCGGCCATGGAGCCGGGCATCCGCGCCGCGCTGATCGGCGCCACCGAACGGTTCAAGTCGCTCGATTGACGCTGCCGCCGCGCTTCATGCGGCGTATCGCGTTTCGTTTCGTGGGCCGCCCGGTGCTTGCGGTTTTTATTGTTCGCGCGGCGAAAACCGCTATCATTGGGCCGCGAACAAGGGGGAGTTCCGGGCATCGTGTTGGTTCGACCGATTACGGTCGGGGCGTGCGCCCTGGCCATGCTGATCCTTGCTTTCGCGCCGGCCAAGGCCAGCGACGGGCGGGATATGCTGGCGTTCGGCGTCGGCGCCTACGACATGGGCGCCTTCGACGGCGGCAACCAGACTTCGGCCGGTTTTTCGGCGGAGTACCGCGCCAGCTTCGGCCTGTGGCTGGTGCATCCGCTGATCGGCTTCATGGTGACCACCGATTCGGCGGTCTATGGCTATGGCGGCATCACCATCGATATTCCGGTGGGCGAGCGATTCTTCATCTCGCCCAATTTCGCGGCCGGCGGCTTCGACAGCGGCAGCGGCCAGAAGCTCGGCCACACCATCGAATTCCGTACCGGTATCGAAGTCTCGTATCGGCTCGACGACGACAGCCGCGTTGGCGTGCTGTTCCACCACATGTCCAACGCCGACCTCGGCGGCAGCAACCCGGGCTCGGAATCGCTGTTCGTCAGCTACGCGGTACCGGTCGACAATCTGCTCGGCCGCTGAGGGGCCGCGCTATTTTGCCGCGATTTCGCGGGCCGCAATTTCCGCTATGTCCCGGGGCCGGACCGTCCTATATGGAAACCAGCATTCGCATCGCGGCGAGCGCCCGTAGCTCAGCAGGATAGAGCACTTGATTCCTAATCAAGGGGTCGCCGGTTCGAGTCCGGCCGGGCGCGCCAATCCCTCGCTCGATCCGCCAAACCCGTCCGTCCAGCCGTCTATTCGGCCGCGTCCGCGGCGCTGGCGTGGGCGCGCTCCCAGTCGGTGATGTAGTCGCGGGTCAGGGGCGCCGCGTCCGGTTCGTTGGTAAGCTGCACCTGAAACACCAAATGGCCCAGCCGCCGGAACGCCACCTCGCAACTCTGCAGGTAAAACTCCCACATCCGGCAGAAACGCTCGTCGTACAGCGCCTTCGCCCGGTCGCGGTTCGCTTGAAAACGCCGGTTCCATTCCTTCAGCGTCTCGGCATAGTGCAGGCGCCAGACCTCGATGTCCGTCACCCAAAGCCCGGACTTTTCGATCGCGGCGGACAGCTCCGACAGCGACGGCGTGTAGCCGCCCGGAAAGATGTACTTGCGCATCCACGGATTGGTGGATTGCGGCCCCGCCATGCGGCCGATGGTGTGCAGCAGGCAGATGCCGTCCGGTTTCAGCAGCTCCTTCATCTTGGCGAAGAACTCGACGAAATGGTCGGCGCCGACATGCTCGAACATGCCGACCGAGACGACGCGGTCGTACGTCTCGGACTCTTCGCGGTAATCGAGCAGGTGAAAGCGCACCTGACCGGCGAGGCCCTCGGCCCGCGCCCGTTCCTGGGCGGCCCGCTGGTGCTCGGCCGAAAGCGTCACCCCGGTGACGTCGGCGCCCGTGTTCCTGGCGAGATAGATCGCCAGCCCGCCCCAGCCCGAGCCGATGTCGAGCACCCTGATTCCGGGCTCGAGCACCAGCTTGGCCGCGAGATGCCGCATTTTATTGATTTGCGCGACCTCGAGGCTGTCGTTGCCCGAAATGTAGTAACCGCAGGAATACTGCCGCTCCTTGTCCAGGAACAGCTCGAACAGTTCGTCCGAAAAAAGGTAATGGTGGTCCGAATGCCGCTGCGCCGCCTCCACCGTATTCTCCTGTTGCGCGCGCCGGAACATGGCCGAAAGCGCTTCGCTGTTGGCGGGCAGCAGCTTGCGGTCGATGTCGCCCATATTGAGGCCGAAAATATCGAGCAGATCGTACAGCGTGCCTTCTTCGATGGTCAGCGTACCGTCCATGTAGGCCTCGCCGACGGCAAGCTGCGGCTTGCGGAATATGCTCTTGTGCAGCGCTTTGTCGTGCAGCCGCATGGTCGCCTTCGGTCCCTCGGCGCCACCGAACACATGCGTCTTGCCGTCGGCGTCTATGACGGTGAGGGTGCCGACGCGGATCAACCGTTCGAACAGATTTACCACT
>CBDVDY010000340.1:0-3108 GCA_965372875.1 uncultured Alphaproteobacteria bacterium
CAGGGTGTGCGGCCCGCCGGCCTTCGGCCCCGTGCCCGACAGCCCCTCGCCGCCGAACGGCTGCACGCCGACCACGGCGCCGATCATGTTGCGGTTGACGTAGGTGTTGCCGACCCTGAGCCGGGCGTGGATATGGTCGATGGTGGCGTCGATGCGGCTGTGGATGCCGAGCGTCAGCCCATAGCCGGTGGCGTTGATGGCGTCGATCACCTGGTCCAACCGGTCCGCCTGGTAGCGCGCGACATGCAGGACGGGGCCGAATATTTCGCGTTCTAACCGGCCGAGGCTGTCGATCTCGAAGGCGCGGGGGCCCACGTAGGTGCCATGCGCGGCCGCCTCGGGCAGCGCCGCCTCGAATAGCAACTCGCCCTCGCGCGTCATGCGTTCGGCGTGGGCTTCGAGCACGCCCTTGGCGTCCGCGTCGATCACCGGCCCCACGTCGGTCGACAACAGCGCCGGGTCGCCGACCGCCAATTCGGCCATGGCGCCGGTCAGCATATCGATCGTTTTGTCGGCCACGTCCTCTTGCACGAACAGCACGCGCAGGGCCGAGCAGCGCTGGCCGGCGCTGTTGAAGGACGAAGCCAGCGCGTCGCTTACCACCTGCTCGGCCAGGGCCGAGGAATCGACGATCAGCGCGTTCTGCCCGCCGGTCTCGGCGATCAGCGGCACGATCGGCCCGTCGCGGCCAGCCAGCGTCCGGTTGATCGCGCGCGCGGTTTCGGTCGAGCCGGTGAAGGCCACGCCGGCGACGCGCGGATCGGCGACCAGCCGCGCGCCGACGCTTTCGCCGCCACCCGGCAGCAGCGCCAGCGCGTCGCCCGGCACGCCCGCCTCGTGCAAGATGCCGACCGCCAGCGCGGCGGTGAGCGGGGTCTGCTCGGCCGGCTTGGCGGCCACCGCGTTGCCGGAGGCCAGCGCCGCCGTGACCTGCCCCATGAAGATCGCCAGCGGAAAGTTCCACGGGCTGATACAGGCGAAGATTCCCCGCCCGTGCAGCGACAGGCGGTTGCTTTCGCCGGTCGGCCCCGGCAATTCGACCGGCGCGGCGAAATGCTGTCGCGCCTGGGCGGCGTAGTAGCGGCAGAAATCGACCGCCTCGCGCACCTCGCCCAGCGCGTCCGGAATGGTCTTGCCGGCCTCGCGCACGCAGACCGCCATCAGCTCCGGCCGCCGCTCCTCCATGAGATCGGCGGCGCGTTCCAGGATTTCCGCCCGTTCGTCCGCCGGCAGGGCGCCCCAGTCCGGCGCCGCGATGGCGGCGCGCGCCAGCGCCTCGTCGACGTCGCCCGGGCGGGCCTCGATCACCTCCCCTACCCGGCGCCGGTTGTCGGCCGGATCGTGGACGGGGCGCGCCTCGCCCGACTCCAGCGCCGCGCCACCGATGATCGGTGACGCCCGCCAGCCCGCCTCGGCCGCCGTATCCATCGCTTCCGCCAGCGCCCGCAGCTCGGACGCGTCCGTGAGATCCATGCCGCGCGAATTGCGGCGATCGGCGCCGAACAAATCCGCGGGCAGTGCGATGCGCGGGTGCGGTTTCCCGGCGAACGCCGCCATCTCTTCCGCCGGGTCGGCCAGCAGTTCCGCGACCGGCGCGGCCTCGTCGACGATGCGGTTGACGAAGCTGGTGTTGGCGCCGTTCTCGAGCAGCCGCCGCACCAGGTAGGGCAGCAGGTCCTCGTGGCTGCCGACCGGCGCGTAGACGCGGCACGAAAGCCCCGTCTTGCCGGGCCCGACGATGCGTTCGTAGAGCGCCTCGCCCATGCCGTGCAGGCGCTGGAATTCGTAGTCGCCGCGGCCGCCGTCGAGCTCCATGATCGTGGCCAGCGTCAGCGCGTTGTGGGTCGCGAACTGCGGATAAAACGCATCGGCGTTGGCCAGGATGCGTTTGGCGCAAACGATATAGGACACGTCCGTCGCCTGCTTGCGGGTGAACACCGGATACCCGTCCAGCCCGCGCACCTGGCCGTCCTTGATCTCGCTGTCCCAATAGGCGCCCTTGACCAGCCGGATCATCAGCCGTCTTTTGTCGCGCCGGGCCAGCGCGGCGAGCCAATCGACCAGGGCGACCGCGCGCTTCTGATAGGCCTGCACGGCCAGGCCCAGACCGTCCCAGCCGGCCAGCCCGGGATCGGCCGAGACCGCTGCCAGCACATCGAGGGTGATATCGAGCCGGTCGGCCTCCTCCGAATCGACGGTCAGCCCGATACCCGCCGCGCGGGCGCTCGACGCCAGGGCGGCAAGGCGGGGGGCCAACTCGTCCAGGACGCGGCCGCGCTGGGCGAATTCGAATCGCGGATGCAGCGCCGAAAGCTTGACCGAGATGCCGGGGCCGTCGACCGGGCCGCGATCGCCGCTCTCCTCGCCGATGGCGGCGATCGCCGATTGGTACGAGGCGATATAGCGCTCGGCGTCGGCTTCGGTGCGCGCGGCTTCCCCGAGCATGTCGTAGGAATGGCGATACCCTTGGCTCTCGGCCGGGCGGGCGCGGTCGAGCGCCTCGTTTATGGTGCGGCCCATGACGAACTGGCGGCCCATGATGCGCATGGCCTGGGTTACGGCCTGGCGGATCACCGGCTCGCCGCCCCGCGCCACCAGCCGGCGCATGGCGGTGGCGAGGTCGCGCTGCGCCTGGCCGGCCGGCTCGAGCAAACGCCCGGTCAGCATCAGCGCCCAGGTCGAGGCGTTGACGAACAGCGACTCGCTGCGGCCCAGATGGCGCTGCCAGTCGGCCGAGCCGAGCTTGTCGGCGATCAGGCGGTCGGCGGTGTCGGCGTCGGGGATGCGCAACAGCGCCTCGGCCAGGCACATCAGCACCACGCCCTCGTGGCTCGACAGCTTGTATTCCTGGAGGAACCCGTCGATGCCGCCGTGCCCGCGCGCCTCCGCGCGCACGGCCTCGACCAGATCGGCGGCGCGGCCGGCAACCCTGGCGCGCGCCGCCGGATCGAGCGCCGCTTCGGGGAGAAGCGCCTCGACCGTCGCCGCCTCGTCGGCGCGGTAGGCGGCGTCGATGGCCGCGCGCAGGGGCTCCGGTTCGCCGGGATCGCGCTCGAAGATCATTTCGAAACTCTATCGCGGCACGGAAGTCGCGCCAACCGCGATGAT
>CBDVDY010000341.1:0-3094 GCA_965372875.1 uncultured Alphaproteobacteria bacterium
CGTTCTCTTCAAGGAGAAGGTCAACTACAAGCTGCCCGGCTGCCGGCCGGACAAGCTGCATCAGGACCAAGCGGCCGGCTGGAATGCGTATTGCGATTTCTTCATCACGATGGGCATCGTGGTGGACGAGAACCGGAAGGAAAACGCGGCCTTGAGCTTCATGGAGTCGGGAAACTACGAACGGCGGCTCATGACGGAGGAATGGCAGACCCTGTCGCAGGACGATCCGCCATATTCGCCCGAGGAGGAATATGTGCTGCTCGAGGCGGACCCCGGTGACGTCATCTTCTTCGATGCCTACGTGCCTCACGGGTCACCGGCCAACACGAGCGACAGGAGCAGGCGGAACATCTTCCTGACCTTCAATAAGCAGTCCGATGGAGACATGAGGGCCGAGTACTACGAGGACAAATGGGCGAGCTACGCGCCAAACGCGGCCGACGACGCACGATCGGAAGAAACGTACCGAGTGTGAGGGGCCTGATCCCTCGGAGTTCGTTTGAAAGGATCGTGCGAGGCGGGCCAATCGATAATCGTGAATTACGTCAAGGATGAATGGAGATCGCGACATGAGCGGGCCCACCCCAAGGAAGCCGTCGGCTGAGCCGAGCGCGTCTTTTCCTCGGCGATTTCCGTGTCCGTCGGCGCCTTCGCCGGCCAACGCCACGGCTATCGTTAGAACCGCCCCGCCCGATTCGAGCTCGCGATGATCCAATCCCAACCCGAAGCAACGCTGAAACCCAATGGCGCTGACGTTGCGCGTTGACAACTTTTGCGCCCGGAAAATCGGAGCATTGATTTGGCTGATTCGGAATTAAAAAGCGCGGATGGGCGAGACACGGTAGCCGCCGGTCAACCGTCGCAGAGCCGCGCCAAGGGCGGACCGCTCGAAACCTCCGGCCTGCTGCGCGGGCTATGGTACTACGCGCTGCCCGGGCACCGGGTCCGGCGCGGCCAGATGGTGCACCGGACGCTGCTGGGCGAGCCAGTGCTGATCGGCCGCGACAAAGAGTCGCGGGTTTTCGCCATACACGACATTTGCCCGCACCGCGGCATTCCGCTGTCGGACGGACGCTACGACGGAGACGAGGTCGAGTGCTGCTACCACGGCTGGCGGTTCGATCGCGAGGGCGTCTGCACGACCATACCGTCGCTGGTCAAAGGCCAGAAGTTCGAGCCGAACCGGTTCAAGGTGCGCACCTACCCTGTACGCGAAGCGCAGGGCAACGTGTGGATTTACATGGGCGCGGACGGAGCAAGCGAGTCCGACCTGCCGCCCGTGCCACAGGTTCCGTACTTTGGCGATGGCAGTTACAACTTGGTGCACACCGTACGCTTCTCCTGCCACATGGACCACGCGGCAATCGGCCTGATGGACCCGGTGCACGGACCGTTCGTGCACAAATCCTTTTATTGGCGTTCACCCGGCAGGATGCTCGAAAAGACGAAGAAATTCGAGCCGTCCTATCTGGGCTGGACGATGGTGCGGCACCCGCCGTCGGTAAACGGAAGAATGTACCGGCTGATGCCTGGCAAGCGCGAGACGGAAATCAGCTTCCAGCTTCCCGGCGTACGGATCGAGCACATCCGCGCCGGCGACCAGCGGGTCTGCGGGCTGACCGCGGTGACACCGGTCAACGACAAGGAGACCGAAGTGCACCATGCGATGTACTGGAACATGCCGTGGCTGACCGCGTTCAAGCCGCTCGCCATGTTGGTCGCCAAGCTGTTCATCGACCAGGATCGTCGGGCAGTAGAACAGCAGCAGGAGGGGTTGAAATACGACCCCGTGCTGACGCTGATCGACGATTCCGATAAGCTGGCCAAATGGTACTTCCGTTGCAAGCGGGAGTTCGTCAAAGCCCAGGCGGAGAGCCGGGATTTCGAGAACCCGGTCCAGGCCACTACCTTGCGCTGGAGGAGCTAACGGGGATGCGCTGGCGGCCGATCCTGGATTCGGAGTTTGGGTGGACAAGCGACGGCGGAGTGAGGGAACGGATGTCATTGCTGCTTTGATGCCGCGAAATGTGCCTTGGTTGGCGGGCAATGGCGCTGCGCGATTTCCGCGATACGACGGTGCCGTCAAAGCGGGTTACTGCGAAATCCCGAGACGCGGCGTAGGGGGCGGCATGGCCCAGCCGGACAGAGATTGGTTGATGATGGCGAATGTCCACGAAGGATGGTGGGCGGGATGTCTTTCGAGGCGGCGCCGGGACGCTGCCTGTAGGAAGCGCCCATATCGCCTCCGTGGGTTGCGATGAGCGAGCCACGAAGCCAGATGCCGCCTTTTTCGCCGGTGCTGCTGGCCGGCTTTGCGATGCGGCCGGTGCCGCCCATCTTGTTGCAGCCGTTTCTGACCGCCGCCGCGAGGATCATCCAAAGCCGCCACCCAGAGATCCTGGAGCGGCTGGCGGAACTCGGCGACATGCTGTTCGTCGTCGATCCGGTGGACCTGCCCTTCGTTTTCCTGTTGCGGCTCGACGGGAAGACACTCCGTCTGGAGGCCCTCAACGATGTGGGCGCGGTCGAGGCGACGGCCACCATCCGTGCCCCCCTCCTGAAACTGATTGATCTCGTGGAAGGGCGCATCGACGGAGATGCCCTGTTCTTTTCCCGCGAACTGGCCATCGAGGGCGAGACCGAGGCCGTGCTGGCCCTCCGCAACGCCGTGGACGACGCGGAGATCGACCTGGCGGCCGACCTGCTGTTTCCGCTCGGTCCTTTGGCCGGCCCGGCCCGCCATCTGGTCCAGGGCGCGGCGGCGGTGTTGGCCTACGCGGCGGAGGACCTGGAAACGGTGAGGGCCGCGGCGATCGGCCCGGCCATCCGGCACAGCGAGGCGCTGGCCGCCGGGTTGCGCGATCTGGATGAACGCGTCGGCAGGCTGTCCCGCCAGGGCGCACGGACACGGGAGGCGCGGCCATGAACAGGCCACTCGAGCTGGTGTGCCCGGCGGGAACGCCAGCCGCCCTGCGCGCCGCCGTCGATTCCGGCGGCGACACGGTCTACCTGGGCTTTCGCGACGAGACCAACGCCCGCAACTTTCCGGGGCTCAATTTCAGCCGCGCGGAGTTCGCGGAAGGGTTGGCTTATG
>CBDVDY010000342.1:0-3068 GCA_965372875.1 uncultured Alphaproteobacteria bacterium
CGTTTGGTTCGATGCGGGACCTATCTCTACCCCTCACCCTCCCGCTAACGCGGGCTTTATCCTTGACCCCTCACCCTCCCGCTAACGCGGGCCCCTCCCTCTCCCCCAAGGGGCGAGGGTATATCTCCGCGCGTCGCCTAAATCTTTCCCTCTCCCCAGCGAGGGAGAGGGTTGCGGAGGCTTGGCGAGGCCGAAGGCCGAGCCTTAGCCGGAGCTGGGTGAGGGGGAATGACGCCCACTCCGGCGGAAAAAACCTCTTGCAATTGGTTTAGCGTTGAACTATATAGTTCTACGTTGAACTAATTTTCCGGAGGAAACCATGTCTGTTGGCCGACGCTCTATTCTGAAGATGGTGGGCGCCAGCGCCGTCGTCCTGACCGCCGGCGGCGGCGCCTTCCTGCTGACACGAACCCCTACATCCGCTTTGTCGCCGTGGAACGTTCCCGGCGGGCGGCACGCGGACCCACGCATGCGAGCGCTTTCCCACGCCATCCTGGCGCCCAACCCGCACAACAGGCAGCCCTGGATAATCGATCTGCGGACCAAGGACGAGCTCACGCTGTATTGCGATCTCGGGCGCCTATTGCCGGAGACCGATCCCTTCGGCCGGCAGATCACCATCGGTCTCGGCTGTTTCCTGGAGTTGCTGCGCATGGCGGCGGCGGAAGACGGCTACCTCGCGGACATCGACCCGTTTCCCGACGGCGTATCGCCCGACCGGCTCGGGAAGGAGCCCATCGCCCGGGTTCGCTTTCACCCGTCGGATGACGCGCGGCCGGACCCGTTGTTCAAGCACGTGCTCGAGCGCCGCTCCAACAAGGAGCCCTACGATACCTCGCGGACCGTGTCGGACAATGTGTTGTCGCAACTCATCGCCGCCGCCGGAACCGATGTCGCCGTGCAGGCGACGAACGAACAGCGCCGGGTCGCAACCTTTCGCGACCTGACCTGGCGCGCCATGCGGACGGAGATGGTCACGCCGCGAACCTATTTGGAGAGCGTCCGGCTCATGCGCATCGGCAAAGCGGAGATCGAGGCGAACCCCGACGGCATCGATCTTGGCGGGCCCTTCCTGGAATCCTTGAAACTGTTCGGGATGCTGACGCGTGAATCCCTGGCCGACCCAAAATCGTCGGCTTTCCAACAGGGCCTGGATATGTATCGCGGCATAACGGGATCGGCCATGGCGTACATCTGGCTGACCACCACTGGCAACGGCAGAATCAGCCAGCTCGCTACCGGGGCCGCCTGGTTGCGGACGAATTTGAAAGCGGCCGAGTTGGGTATTGGAATTCATCCGCTGAGCCAGGCGTTGCAGGAATATCCGGAGATGCGGCCTTACTTCGACGATCTGCACGGAATGACCGGCGCCGGGGAGGGCCAACGGGTTCAGATGTTGGGCCGTCTCGGTTATGGTCCCGATGTGTCGCCAAGCCCACGGTGGCCGCTGGAAACCAGAATCCGGAAGGCATGATGGCCGATAGCGCCGACGATCCCCCGATCTTCAATTTCTTCAACGAGATCGGAATCATCGATCAGCTCGCGCAAACCCTGCTCGAACGTGCCTTGCCCGACAAACTGAAGATGTCGCATTTCGGTGTCCTGAACCATTTTGCGCGCCTCGGCGGGGAGCAGGGCCCGGCCGAACTGGCGCGGGCGTTTCAGGTGACCAAAGGCGCGATGACCAACACGGTTCAGCGGCTGAAGGATCGCGGGCTGGTGGAGGTCAAACCCGATCCAAGCGACGGCCGCGGAAAGCTCGTTCGCATCACCGATAAAGGACTTCGCGTCCGCGCCAAGGCAATCGAGGCGATCTTTCCGGAGCTTCGGGAACTCGAGGACCAATTCGGCATCGGGAAATTCCGAAAAGCGCTGCCCTTCCTGCAGGAATTGCGCAAATATCTCGATCAGGCGAGGGATAACAACTAACAGACCCAACACAGGCTCGAAGCGAAGGAACGCGTGATGTCGTCACCCGGTTTTACACTTATCCGCGGCGGTCTGCTGCTCGACGTCGCAGGGCGGTCGACGCGGCACGCCGACATTCTGATCGAGGGCGACACGGTTCGCGAGGTCGGCCGGCCCGGCATGGACGGCCCGGCGGACGCCGCTGTGATCGACGCGTCGGACAAGCTCGTGATGCCGGGCCTGGTCAACGCCCACACCCACGGGCATGGCAGCTTCGGCAAGGGGCTCGGAGACAAATGGTCGCTCGAGCTGTTGCTCAACCACGCGCCGTGGACCAGCAGCGGCTTCACGCTGGAGGACAAATATCTGGCCGCCCAGATCAACGCCGCCGAACTGGTGCTGAAGGGCTGCACCGCCGCCTACGACATGTATTTCGAGTTCCCGCGGCCGTCGCTCGAAGGGCTGACCGCCGCCGGCCGGGGCTACGCCGATATCGGGGTGCGCGCGGTGATCGCGCCGATGATGGCGGACAACAATCTATTCCGCGCGATTCCCGGCCTGATGGACGCCATCCCCGACAGCGTGCGGCCGCACGTCGAGCGGCTGCGCGCCACGCCCTACGAGGAGAGCATTGCTGCCTGCCGCGAACTGCTGCACGGCTGGGCGTTCGACCGCGACCGGGTCATGCCCGCCCTCGGCCCGACGATCCCGCATCATTGCAGCGACGACTTCATCGCCGCCTGCCGCGACCTGGCCCGGGAATACGAGGTCGGGGTGCAGATGCATCTGGCCGAATCGAAGATTCAGGCGCTGACCGGCCTCAAGAAGTACGGCAAGACGCTGGCAAGGCACCTCGACGATCTCGACCTGATTGGGCCGCGATTCACCGGCGCCCACTGCGTCTGGCTGGACGGCGACGACATGGCCCTCCTGGCCGACAAGGGTGCCTCGGTGGCGCATAATCCGGGCAGCAATTTGCGGCTCGGATCGGGAGTCGCCCCGGCCCGCGCCATGCTGGAGCACAAGGTCAATGTCGGCATCGGCACGGACGGCTCGGCCGCGTCGGACAACCAGAACATGTTCGAGGCCATGCGCATGGCGGCGTTCGTCTCGCGCATCGTCTCGCCGGATACCGACAAATGGCTCGGCACCTGGGAGGT
>CBDVDY010000343.1:0-3031 GCA_965372875.1 uncultured Alphaproteobacteria bacterium
AATGACGAGGGGCCGCGCGATATCCGCGTGGCCCCCTGGCCTGCCTGTCGACCAGATCGATAGCGCGAGCGCTATACGCCGGCCTCGCGCCAGCGGCTCGGCTGGTCGGCCATCGCGCCTTCGATCACCGCCTTGCGGTACCAGACCTCCGCCAGGAGCTGGCTGCGCTCGACACCTTTGCCGTGCTCATAGAGTTCGGCGAGCCTTACCATCGCCTTGGCGTGCCCTTGCCGCGCCGCCAATCGGAGCCACTTCGCGGCTTCATGGAAATTCTGCTCGAACGGCGATCCGCCGTAGTAAAACCGATTACCGACATAATACTGCATATGCGGGTCGCCGCCCTCGGCCGCGGCCACTTGCTCGTAGAGCGGATGGTCCGCGCCAAGCGCCCTCGAGAGATCTCGGCCGCCATCGACCGACATGCCGCCGGCCATCATCAGCACCACGCCCATCGCGGCGGCGGAAGACGCAAATTTCGTTTGTCCGAAAAGTCCCCGATCGAAGCGCCGCCAGCCGAACCAGGCGAGCGCGCAACGGCCAAACCCGAAAGAAGCCGCCAATACACCCAAAATAATGAGAATTGAGCTCATTTTTACCCCAAAAGTTTATCTTATTACCCGGCCGAAAGTGTACCGTCCGTCAATACGGCTACAGGTACCATCGCCGCTCTTAAGATCGGCTTAATAAACGCCCTGAGTCCTTGGAATAATTGATAAAACGCGAGACATCACGGGTCCCCCGGGATCCCATAAGGGAGCGCGCCGCGCACTTGGCGATCCAATGAAGGGACCACGACGCGAATAATGTTCGCATAACTAAACACAAATGAATAATTCCTTAATCTTGGTTTATCTTAAGTTAATTTTTAAGCGCTGTTAAACGCTTATTCACGGATCATAGAATAGACTTCCGCGTACGCAATCTAATCGCCGCCGGAAACGCGTCCGGGAGGCGGAAGGTGCGGCCAGGGGAAGGGAGTTGTACAGCCATGCGAGTGCTGTCCGTCGCCTCCCAAAAGGGGGGATCCGGCAAGACGACGCTGACCGGGCATATCGCCGTTCAGGCCGAACGGGCGGGCGCGGGCCCCGTCGCGCTCATTGACACCGATCCCCAGGCCAGTCTTGCGGACTGGTGGAACGAGCGATCCTCGCAAACACCGGTTTTCGCGCAGACTGTCGTCTCGCGGCTGGCCGCGGATCTCGAGCAGCTGCGCAATATGGGCATTAAGCTGGTGGTCATCGACACGCCGCCGGCGATTACCGGCACGATCCAGCACGTCATTGCCGCTTCCGATCTTGTCGTCATACCGATGCGCCCCAGCCCACACGATTTGCGCGCCGCCGGAGCCACGGTCGAGATGGCGGAGCGGGCGAGCAAACCGCTGGTTTTCGTCATCAACAGCGCCACACCACGCGCCAAGATCACCTCGGAGGCCGCCATCGCCCTTTCGCAGCACGGGACGCTGGCGCCGGTCACGATCCATCAAAGGACCAGTTTCGCGGCGAGCATGATCGACGGCCGCACGGTCATGGAGATCGATCCCACGTCGCGGCCGGCGCAGGAGATCGCCCAGCTTTGGGAATATCTGTCCGACCGGCTGAATCGCAGCTTCCGCCGCACCGTTTTCCAGCCAGGCGCGACGAAGGGCGCGGGCCACCGGGGATTCGGGCGCCGAACGGCGGAAACCGGATAGGCGTCGAAGGCTTATGAAGTCAGCATCCCTCACCAGCACCCTGCTCGCCCGCAAGGGCACCGCGGGACCATCGCGACTCCGCAACGTCGACACGGAGACGGTGGAATTGCGTCCCCTGGCTCCGCCGGCCAAATCATTGGCCGACATCTCGCTGGCGAACGGGCGCCCAGTCACGGCGGAAAGCTCCGAACCCGAGGCCGGCCGGGCGCGCCCGATTCACGCCATCGCCATGCGTCAGACGGCGACCGCCATCCCAAGAATCGACCACGGCGGCCGGGTAAAGATGTCGCTGAGGCTCGACCGGGCGCGTCACACACGCCTCCGCGTGATGGCCGCGCGAACGGTACGCCACATGCAGGACATCATGTGCGTCGCCCTGGACCGGTACCTCGACGACCTCGACAATTCGTCGCCGGACGAAAAGACCGCCGGCGACGATACGCCGGCGTGGAAAACCAAGTAGAATCGGGACATGCGATCCGGCAACCACAACCGGCGACACAAATCGATGGTCGCGGCTGGACTGTCAGCGGGGCCGCTTGCGCCTCAAGAAGCCGAATCCGAAGAAATTGATGACGACCTCGCCGAAGACGGCGCCGCCTCCCTTTTGTCGGTTCCGATCCGTCGCGCCAAGGCGCAGGCAACGGCGTCCCCCGCTCCTCGAACCGCCCGTGATCTGACGGAATATTGGCAACAACTTCGTGGCCGAAAGCGATTTCCGTCGCCCGCGGAGTTGCATGCGTCCGCCGCGATCGCCGCGGCGCCGCCCGGGCAGCTGATGACGTGCTCGGTCGCCGGCCGCCTGATTTTGGTCGACAAGATTCTGGCGACCGCGCCTTCGGTATCCGGAGCCGAGCAAGACCTTTTGGGCCGGGGCCCGCACATGACCACCGTGCTGGATTGGCTGCAGCAGCTTGGGCGCAAGGCGGCGCGCCTGGGGCAACCGGTCGAGGCCATCGAAACATTCAACGTGAACAGCAGCGTCCTGATATATCGCGGCGTGGTACTGCCATTTAGCCGCGACCAGCGCAACGTCGACCAGCTGCTCTGTCACCTGCAAACCGAGCGCGCCTAGTGGTAAGAATCCAACGTAGGGTACCCATAGGACGGCTTTGCGAGTTCGTCCGGCTAGGCGCGACGCGCGCGGCGATGCCGTCGCATCGCCAGCGTGGCGCAACGAATCCGGCGGGCTCGCAAAGCCGCCCGCTGGGTCGCCTATCCCGCTTCCTCGGGGCGTCAAGCACGTTTGCCGATGCGATAGCATCGCCTTCACGCGCTTTCCTGCCGAGGAAACGGGATCGGCGATCCTATGGGTATCCTACGTTGGATTTTTACCAC
>CBDVDY010000344.1:0-3029 GCA_965372875.1 uncultured Alphaproteobacteria bacterium
CCGGCGAATGGCGCGGCGGCCTCGGCACCGAATGCGAGTTCGTCATTCAGGGCGAGGAGGTCACCGGCATCGCCTTCGGCGACGGCCTGGAGGAGGGCGCGCGCGCCTTCGGTCTTCTCGGCGGCGCCAGCGCGCCCCGAAACGAGCTGACCCTTGAAGAACCGGACGGCTCGATACGGCAACCGAAGGCCAAGGAAGTCGTCCGCGAAATTCCAGCCGGCACCGTCTACCGCCAACGGGCGGGCGGCGGCGGCGGCTACGGCGATCCCTTCGCGCGTCCGGCAGATCTCGTCGCCGAGGAGGTGAGGGCCGAGTTGATCTCGCCCGAAAGTGCCAGGCGCGACTACGGCGTGGCACTCGATGCCGGAACCTTCACGGTCGACGCCGCCGCGACGGCGAAACTCAGAAAGGCCGGCCGATGAACAATCCCGTGGTCAATAATATCGGCGTCGGCGTCGCCTTCCGCGAGCCGGAGGCGTGATGGCAACGACGCGCCCGCCGCCGCGCGACCAGAAACTGTGGAATCCCGAGGTCGAGACCCTGTCGGCGGAGGCGCTGCGGGAGCTTCAATGGCGGCGGCTCGGCCCCCAGCTTCGCTACGATTTCGAGCGCTCGCCCTTCTATCGCGAGAAGTTCGAAGCGGCCGGGCTGACACCGGACGACGTGCGCGGCTGGGAGGATTTCCAGCGCCTGCCGCTGATGGACAAGGACCAGCACCGCCAGGCGCAGGAGCGCGGGCTGGCGGAATTCGGCGACCCGCTGGCGCTTCTGGGCTGCGCGCCGCGCGACGAGATCGTGCGCATCAACGCGACCTCGGGCACCACCGGCATGCCGACCCTGTACGCGCTGACCCGAAACGACGTCGCCGTGGTCAACGAAATGCACGCGCGCAAATACTGGCGCGCCGGCATTCGCCCCGGCGACGTCATGATCCAGGCGCTTTCGCTCAGCATGTTCACCGGCGGCCTGCCGCTCAGCCAGGGGATCATGCATATGGGGGCGGCCTGCGTGCCGGTCGGCATCGAGGGCGGGACCGCCCGCGTGCTCGAATTCGTCAGGCTGACCAAACCCAAGGCGATGATCGCCACCCCGTCATTCGGACAGCATTTGATCGAAGAGTGCCAGAAGCGGACCGGCGAGCCGGCGGCGGCGCTCGGCATCGGCCGGTTCTTCTGCGCCGGCGAGCCGGGCGGCGGCGAACCAGCGGTGAGGACGGCGCTGTCCGAGGGCTTCGGCGGAGCGAAAGTGTTCGACCATACCGGCGGCGGCCACGCCTTCCACGGCATCTCCCGCGAGGAACCGCCGGGGGAATTCAGCTTCATGTACTTCGTCTCGGGCGACCACTGCATCCTCGAGCTGGTCGACCCCGCGACCAAAGCGCACATCCCGCTGGCCGACGGCGCGCGCGGCGAGATGGCGTGGACGTTCCTGGACTGGCGGGGCGGCCCCTTCCTGCGCTACGCCATGGGCGACATCGCCGAAGTTTTCCCAACGCCTTGCCCGAGCGGGACGCCTGGGATGCGCTTTCGCATCCTCGGCCGCGCCGACGACATGCTCATCGTCAGGGGCGTCAACGTCTATCCCGCCGCAATCGGCAGCGAAATAATCAACTTTCGGCCCGACGTCACCGGCGCCTTTCGCATCGTGCTGAACGCGCCGGGCCCGAAAGTCGATCCGCCCCTGCGCCTGCGGATCGAGCACGGACACGATGTCGCGAAGGGCGACCTTGCGGCGCTGGCGGAGAGGCTGCGTGCCCACTTGCGCGAAACATTACGCATTACCGCTGAAATCGAATGGCTCCCGCCCGACACCCTTCCGCGCCAGTCTCACAAGACGCGGCTGGTCGAGATCGCGGGGTAAATCCAAGTTTTTCCGGCGCGGATAGTGGTTTTGGTAGGCACAGGGGACAACCCACATTTTGGGGTCAAGCGCCCGGCTGGGTCACGGCGAAGCAGATGATATGGGTCAATGCCCCGCGTGACTCACTTCTGCTAGGAAGTGTCAGAGCGGGATCGCCGTGTTCCGGAAAAACTTGATGTGTTACGAAAGTAGGCGTTCCGCGGTAATCTCGAGGTGAATGCGATGGCTTATTCGGGCCTGGAAAACATTGCGCTGGATCATTCGCACCGCGAACAGGCGCGAAGAAATGAATTTTCGAGAATCTGGAAGAGCAGGCTCGACGCTGTCTTTACCGACGTCGCGCCGTATTACGATATCGCCAGCAATTTCGCGAGCCTCGGCCTGTGTAGCCGGTGGCGTCAACGGTTCGTGTCGTTCATCGAGGTCAAGCCCGGCGATAGGGTTCTGGATGTATGCGCCGGCACCAACGGCGTCGGCATTGCGCTCCTGGAGAAGCAGCCGGACCTCCACGTTTTCGCCTTGGACCGAAGCGAGGCGATGCAAGAGGTCGGCCGGAATAATTCCCGTGCTCTCGGATTTCGTATCGAATCGGTCATCGGCGACGCCCATCGGCTCCCCTTCCCGGACGATAGCTTCGACATGGTCACACTGCAGTGGGCGTCCAGGCATTTAAGGGTGGTCGAGGTGTTCACGGAGATCAGGCGGGTCTTGAAGCCAGACGGGCGGTTCTATCACTGCGACATGCTGCGGCCCGAAAACAAGTTGGTTCGATCAATTTACAGCGGCTATTTGAGGGCCTGCTTGTCGGCCACGGCGCGGTTGTTTCGCAGTGGGCCCGAGGCCCGGGTTTGTCAGGACTACTTTGTCCGGGCGGTGCAAATGTTCTATTCCTCGGGGGAACTGACGCAACTCCTAAGGGCTATCGGGTTCGGCGAAATTTCCAGCCGGACCGCGGCGGGCGGAATCGTGGCCGCTCATAGGGCGGTAAAGGCATAGTCCGAGGCCGCGCGCCGCCGCTCAGACGGCGACCGGCATCTCCAAGCGGCCCCAGATTTCCACCAGCGCGTCGCGAAGCGCGACGACCGACCATCGCGCCGGATCGCCGACCAGGACGGGCACGATGTGGCTCTCCGCGGGCATCACCGGCGATCCCGCCTCGCGCGCCCGGC
>CBDVDY010000345.1:0-3020 GCA_965372875.1 uncultured Alphaproteobacteria bacterium
CGAGGCGTGCTCAGGCCGCCTTTCCGACCGTGTCTTTCTCGACGCGGACGCCGCCGCCTTCGACGATCATCACCCGGTTCAGGAGCTTAACGCAGGCGTAGACCGCCTCGATCGCCGGCGCGGGCGTCTCGATCAGCTTGCCGAGCTCGAGGATGGCGCCGATCAGCGCCTCGGTCTCCAGCGAGCGGCCCGCCTCCACGTCCTGCAGCATCGAGGTCTTGTGGGCGCCCACGCCCTCGGCGCCGGCGATGCGCTTCTCGATGGTGTGGCGGAAGGTGATGCCCAGTGTCTCGGCGATGTCCTGCGCCTCGCGCATCATCGTCTCGGCGAGCTTGCGCGTCTCGGGGAACTGGCAGATATCCACCAGCGTCGCGTGGGTGAGCGCGCTGATCGGGTTGAAGGACAGGTTGCCCCACGCCTTGAGCCAGATCTCGGAGCGGATGTCGTCGATCACGCGCGAGCGGAAGCCGGCGTTCACCAGCACGTCGTGCAGCTTCCGCACGCGCTCGCTTTCCGAACCGTCGAGTTCGCCGACCGGGAAGCGGTCGCCTTCGACATGACGGACCACGCCGGGCTCGATGACCGCGGCGGCCGGATAGACGACGCAGCCGACGATGCGGTCGCCGTCGATGTTCTTGGTCAGGAGGCCGGTCGGATCGAGGGTATCCAGCCGGTGCCCGTCGTACGCGCCGCCATGTTTGTGGAAGTACCACCAGGGAATGCCGTTCTGCACCGTGACGATCATCGTCTCGGGGCCCAAGAGCGAGCCGAGCTGGGGCGCCACCGATTCGAGGTAATGCGCTTTCAGCGCCAGGATCACCAAATCCTGCTCGCCCGCCTCCTCGATCTTGTCGGTCGCCTTGGCGTCCTCGACGACGAGCTCGGTGCCGTCCTCCCAGATCAGTTTCAGCCCGTTTTTCCGGATCGCCGCGAGATGCTTGCCCTGATCGACGAAAGTCACGTCCTCCCCGGCCAGCGCCAGCTTGGCGCCCATCAAGCCGCCGATCGCGCCGGCGCCGACTACGCAAATTCGCATGTTCGCCTCCCTTTCACTTTGCCCGGAGCCTACCGCCGGAGCGGCCCGGCAAGCCAATCAAATTGGCGTTATCGCGGCTCCAGACATTTTCCTCGCCCGGCCTACTGCGCGAAAACGTTGGAGAGCGTGCCGATGCCGTCGATGGTGACCTCGATAATGTTGCTCGGCTCCTTCATCGAGCCGACGCCCAGCGACGTGCCGCAACAGATTACGTCGCCCGGATGCAAGGTCATGTCGTGCGAGATCAGACTGACCAGCCGCCGCGGCGAATGGATCATGTCGCTGACGGGATAGTTCTGACGTTCCTGGCCGTTGAGGACGGTCCTGATGACCAGCTCCTCGGGATCGAGGCCGGTCGTTACCACCGGGCCGAACACGCCGAAGGTATCGAAGCTCTTGGCCCGGACCCACTGGGCAAAGGTCTGGTCCTTGCCGATGATCTCGACCGCGGTCACGTCGTTGATGCAGGTGTAGCCGAAGATGCAGTCGTCGGCCTCGTCCTCCGAGACCTCCTTGCACTCCTTGCCGATGACGATGCCGAGTTCGCCCTCGTAAACCACCTTGCCGTCGTAGGATTTCGGCCGCCGGATGGTCTCGCCGGCGGCGAGAAAGGAGTTTTCCGCCTTGAGGAAATAGAGCGGATCCTCGGGCTCGGGCATCTCCAGCTTCGCCGCCAGCGCGTGAAAATTGTTCCACAACGCCACCATCTTGGCCGGTCGGGTCGGCGTCAGCACCTTGACTTCATCGAGTTCGACGGTGCGCCCGGTCGGCGACGCACCGGCGAACATGTCGCCCTCGTGAATGGTGATGGTATCGCCTTCGAGCGTACCGAAACCCTCCGCGCCCGCGTGCGCAAAACGAATCCAACTTGCCATGTCGTACTCCCCCTTGTGGCGCCGCCATTGGGCCGCGCCTGGAACCTGCGTTTTCGGGAGGCCGCGGCGCTATTTTTGGCGCGCGCGATAGGGCCCATCCAGCGATAAAAGGGTTTGGGGAACCCTCCCGATTGTTGTTTTTCGCGGACATTTCCCCGATGTCCTCCGCTTGGCCGTAAATGTAGCACAAACACAGTGCGCATCCTACCGGCGGGTGAAACCGATTGCGGAACATAGAAGTCGCGCGCGGCGGCCTGCGCCATTCGACTATTCCGCAAAAATTGGCCCGGGCAAAGCAAAACGACTAAATAAAAAGATACAATACCGTACAAATTTTCAATATATTTGATTTTTATTTAAGTAAATATTTCGGCAATGTACATAATATTTTTAGTTTATCTGTAAAAGTCTTATTTATTATTTTGGCCTATATTTGGGACAAGTTTGGCAATCCGTTCAATCAATTCAAGTACGGCGAAAAGCAAGAGCCAAACCGTGGAACGAGGGTCATCCCCCCGGGTGACGCAAGGCACGAAGACGCGACCGTTCCAGGCGACCGCCCGCCGGCTCCGGCTGGAGGCCGCCGATATTCGGACCGCCATTAGCGGCCACCGGACAGGAGGCTAGAATCGTGATGAGATTTATCGGCGACATTCTGACGATATGGCGTTTCCGGCGCGATAAGCGCCGCGAGCGCAAAGAAATTTATCCGCCCCACCCGGACGGCGCTCGGCAAGGGGGCGACCACAAACTTAGGCTTGTATTTCGAGACAGCGCCCATCCCGGATTCTGACGCGACGCGCTCCGTCCCGCGTCGCATTGCCTGAGCCAGTAGTTAGGACGGAGACCGACCCACCGGCGGGCCCAACGGCCCCTGGAACTTCGGCGCCCGCCAACAGCGGGCGCCGTTTTTCTTTAGGGATCTAGTGGTAAGAATCCAACATAGGGTACCCATGGGACGGCTTTGCGGGTTCGTCCGGCTAGGCGCGGCGCGCGCGGCGATGCCGTCGCATCGCCAGCGTGGCGCAACGAATCCGGCGGGCCCGCAAAGCCGCCCTATGTTGGATTTTTACCACTGACGCGGACGATAACCCTCGTTCGCTTGCATC
>CBDVDY010000346.1:0-3010 GCA_965372875.1 uncultured Alphaproteobacteria bacterium
ACGTGGCGCCATCGTTGGCCGTCATCTCCTCCATGATCGCGGCGTAATCGGCCGGGTCGGTGAGCACGGCGACGTGGGCGTGATTCTTGGCCGCGGCGCGGATCAGCGCCGGCCCGCCGATGTCGATATTTTCGATGCAGGCGGCGAAGTCCGCGCCGCCGGCCACCGTCGCCTCGAACGGGTATAGGTTGATGACCACCAGGTCGATGGGCTGGATGCCGTGCGCCGCCATCGCCGCGCGGTCGCCGGCCTCGTCGCGGCGGGCCAGGATGCCGCCGTGGATTTTCGCTTGCAGGGTCTTGACCCGCCCGCCCATGATTTCCGGAAAGCCGGTGTAGTCGGCCACCTCGACGACCTCGATTCCGGCCTCGAGAAGCGCCTTGGCCGAGCCGCCGGTGGACAGGATTTCGACGCCGCGCCCCGCCAGGAAGCGGCCGAGCTCGGCCAGCCCCGTCTTGTCCGAGACCGAGACGAGCGCGCGGGCGATTGGGGCGGGATCGGGCACGGGCATGGGATGGTTTCCTGGAAGTCGATCCCCGGCAGGGTCGTTTAAACCCCGTCGATAGTTTGCGGTCGAATCCGCGCCGCGATCAGCTGGTCGCCGCGGTGGAATACGCGGCGTCGCCGCTTTGCCGGTATTCGGGCACCAGCCGGTGCAACGCCGAAACCAGATCATCGGTGCGGCCGGCGCGAGCGGCTTCGGCCAGCTCGTCGATGGCGCGGGCGAGCAGCGCCCGGTCGGCGGTGCGCGGGGCGGCGAGCAGCAGGCCGTCGGCCTTGGTCGGCACCAGCGATTCGGATTCGTGCAACAATTCCTCGTGCAGCTTCTCGCCGGGGCGGAGCCCGGTATAGACGATTTTGACGTCCACGTCCGGCCTGAGCCCGGCCAGCCGAATCATCTGGCGCGCCAAATCCTGGATGCGCACCGGCTCTCCCATGTCGAGCACGAATATCTTGCCGCAATAACCGGTGTCGCCGCTGCCCAGGGCGGAGGCCTGGAGCACCAACTCGACCGCTTCGCGCACGGTCATGAAAAAGCGCGTGGCGTCGGCGTGCGTGACCGTAAGCGGCCCGCCGCGGGCCAACTGCCGCTCGAACAGGGGCACCACCGAACCCGTGGAGCCGAGCACGTTGCCGAAGCGCACGGTGACGAAGCGGGTGCCTCCCTCGTGCTCGCTTTCGGCGATGTCGAGCGCCTGGCAATAGCCTTCCGCCAAGCGCTTGCAGGCGCCCATGACGCTGGTCGGGTCGACCGCCTTGTCGGTCGAGACCAGCACCATCACCGCCACACCCGCGTTGCGGCAGGCGTCGGCAACGCGCCGAGTGCCGACGACGTTGGTCAGCACGCCTTCCTCGGGATGCTTCTCGACCATCGGCACGTGCTTGAGAGCGGCGGCGTGGAACACCAGGTCCGGCGCCTCGTCGGCCATCAGCGCCTCGATTCTCCCCTGGTCGCGGACGTCGGCCAAAAGCGCCGAGCGCGCGCGGTCCGGGTGGCGCTCCGCGAGCTCCATGTCGATTTCGTAAAGCTGGAACTCGGAATTGTCCAGGAGGCTCAAACGCGCCGGGCCGAAATCGGATATCTGGCGCACCAGTTCGGAGCCGATGGTGCCACCGGCGCCGGTGACCATGACGCGGCGGCCGGCAATCAGCGCCTTCATCGCCGGCCGGTCGAGCACGGCCTGCGGACGGCCCAAGAGGTCTTCGATCGCGATCGGCCTGACTTCGAGTTGCTCGTCGAGCCCGCTTCTGAAGTCGGTAGGGTCGGGCACCCGCGACAAGGTAAGGCCCAGCCTGTCGGCATACTCCAGAAGTGCTCGCACCCGCCCGCCGTCGAGGTTTTCCTTGGCGATGAGGAGGCGGTGGGGGCGGTTCCGCCGCCGGGCGAGGCGCTCCACGACGTCGGGCAAATCGTCGATCGTTCCCATGATTTCGACGCCCCGGATTTGGCGCCCGACGCGCGAGCCTTTGTCGTCGACGATGCCGACCACCTTGTAATTGGCGTGGCGTTGATGATTGAGCGCGCGCAGGAACAGCTCGGCCCCGTCGCCGGCGCCGACCAACAGCACCGGTACCCGCCGGCGCCCGTCCTGCGTCAGCACGGTGTCCAGCCGGCGGTCCTTGAAGATGCGGTAAAGGATACGCGGCCCGCCCAAAAGCGCCATCAGCACGAACCAGTTGATCAGCACGATCGACCGCGGCAGGGCTTCGAGCCGGTTCAGCATGAACATCAACGGCAGGAAAATGAGGATGACCAGCGACGCCGCCTTGGCGATCGCCGTCATGTCGTCGAGCGAGGCGTAGCGCCAGACGCCGCGGTAAAGCTTCATCGAGGCGAATACCACCGCCGCGACGGCGGCGAACAGCACCGTGCCGAGGAGAAGCAACTCGTCCGCGTACCAGGCGAAGGAATCGCCCACCCGCAAATAGAGCGAGAGCACGAACGACACGCCCGCCATGAACACGTCGTGGAGGTACGCGATCTGCGCGCGCGGCAGGCGAACCCGTCTGGCCATGAAATGCCCTCTTTCCCGATCCGGACGATAACACGAGGGGCCCGGCTTTCAACAGCGCGCCATGCGCCCGATCAGCTTTTCGCCTTGCGCCCGAGATGCCAGAGTAGCCCCGTCACCACGAGCGCCGCCGCGACCAGCGCCGGCACCGTCCAGCCCAGGGCGGCGGCCAGCGCCAGCGCGATGAGCGCCGCGTTTCCGGCGAGCACGGCGAGAACCACTTCCGCGTGGGAAAGGCCGCGCTGCACGGCGCGTTGATAGAAGTGTTCACGATGGGCGCGCCAGACAAGTTCCCCGCGCGCAAGCCGGCGCAACAGCGTGAGCGTGGAGTCGGCGAGGTAGTAGAGCGGCAGGATCAGCGCCGGCGCCCAATATCCCCGCGCCGCCGCGCCCAGCAAAAGCCATCCGAACAGAAATCCGAGCGGCACGCTGCCAACGTCGCCGAGGAATATGCGCGCGGGATGCCAGTTCCAGACGAGAAATCCGAGACAGGCGGC
>CBDVDY010000347.1:0-3005 GCA_965372875.1 uncultured Alphaproteobacteria bacterium
AGTATCACGCCGTTCGTTGTCCGAAGGTTAATAATTTCGCAACGCGGTGCGCGGGGCTGTTTTTTGTTTGATCCCTCAAGCGCCGGGCGGCCGCATCCGCGGCCTTGGCTTCCCTCGCATCAGCTCGGGCGCGCGGTCGCGCTTGCCAAACGACGATGAGGCAAGCTCATCGTCGTCTGGAAAAATTGGGTTCTAGTCTCTTACTTCTCTGTGCCTCTGCGTCTCTGTGGTGATTCCTGTTTCGCCGTTTTTGTGTTTCCCTCAAGCGCCGCGCGCGTTACGCCTCCGGCGCGTGGCCGGGCAGCCAGGTCTCGTGCAGATGCCGCCAGACGATGCCGTTGGGCGCCGCCTCGTCGCGTTCGAACAGCACGCTCGACAGCCGGGCGTTGACGATGGCGCCGTCGATCTCCTGCCACTCCTGGTAGGTGAACAGCGCGTGGCCGCCCATCGCCCGGCGCGGCCGGACGTCCTCGATGCCGATGGCGAACGCCTTGCCCGCGTGGGCGCCGTGCGCGGCTTCCAGCCCGGCCATTAGCACGGCGGCTTCGGTCGCCTCGCCCGTCGGGCTAATAATGACGAATTCGGGCGCCAGGACGCCGGCGAACCCGGCGAACGCCGCTTCCGTGCGCGGCAGCCCGCCGCCCAGCCAGCCGGCCAGAAATTCGTGCAGCCGCTCGATCTCGGCCCGGCCGTTTCTCTCCCAATCGGCGCTCTCCCAATCGGTGCTCAAATTTCGCGCTCCCGGTCATGGTCGAACGCGCCGGTCTCGAGGAAGGCGAGGGTCTGGCGCGCCACTTCGGGCTCGCCGCAGATGAAGGTGTGGTGCGCGTCGATCGCGATAAAGTCCGTCATGCCGCGAAGCTTGGTGCGCTCGAGCTCGACGGTGCCGTCGTGACGCGCGCCGGCGCGGGCCAGCGCGTTGATATACGAGGTGGGATTCAGCGGGTGGAACCGGCGCACCCCGGCGATGATGCCGATCTCGGCCGCCGGCGTGCCCAGCCGGTCGAGATCGGGCGCCTCGCCGGCGAGCTCGAGGATCGGCTTGCCGTAGAGTTGGCGCAAGAGCCACGAGCCCGCGAGCCCGCCGGCGACCCGCACGCCGTGGTTGGGCGGCGCGATCATGACGATGCGGCCGGCCGGAACCGCGGCCGGCGGCGTGAGCGCGCCACGCACCAGCAGCCCGCCCAGCGAATGGCTGACGAAATGCACCTTGTCCCCGCCTTCGTCCTTCCCTCCTCTGGCGGCCGGCGCGACCTCGGCGAGCGTCCGCCGCAGCATGGCGATCAGCTCGTCCAGCCCGTGCCGCCGGCCGGCATAGTCCCAGTTGAAGGCGCGGTAACCGGCCCGCTCGACTTCGGCCGCCAGGGTCCGCATCGAACGGTAGCCGCGCCCCAGCCCGTGCACCAGCACCACCAGCGCCCGCCCGCCGGGGCGCGCCGGCGCGGGCTCGCTCACGCCGCGCTCTCCGATTCGGCCGGCTCGGCGGGCAGCAGATGGGCGATGGCGTTGGCGTAGTAGGCGAGCAGCGCCTGCTCGTCCGGGTTGGCGCGATAAAGCCCGTCCGCCTGTTCGGTCACCAGGTGCCTGAGCGTCAGCATGCGCAGGCCGACCGTCACCGCGTAGTCCTGGTCGGCGCGCGGCAGGTAGACCCGGGCGCCGGATGCGTCGAGCGCGCGGATCAGGTCGAGCACCGCGGCCTTGAGCTCGATCTCGCTCAATCCCGCCTCGCCGGCGCGCAGCATCACCGTCGCCACCAGCGAGACCGGCAGCACCGGGATCACGCTGCCCACCTCATGCATCAGCATATTGCCCAGCGCCTCGACCTCTTCCATGCGCCTCTCGCGGTCGAGGCGGCGGAAGTCGATGCCGCGTTCCCTGGTGTAGGCGCGCATCGAAATCGGCGAGCCGAAATTGACGCAGGCGTAGCCCAGCCGGTACCAGCGCCGGCGCAGCATCAAGCCGAAATTGTGGCCGAGAAAGCCCAGCGTCACCGCCAGCCCGTACAGCGGGCCGTGCCGCTTGGCCTCGGGGTCCAGCCGGCGCACCAGCGAGCGGTCCTCGAGCACCCGGTCGTAGTTGATGCCCACCGGCACGAACACCAGATCGCGCGCGCCGGCGGGATCGAACGACGTCACCATGTAATTCAGCAGCCCGAGCTTCAGCCGCCGCGGCTTGCCGTCGCGCGACAGGCCGCCCTCGGGATAGACCGCCTGCACCACGCCGCCCGCGGTGGCCATGGCGACGTAGCGCGCCAGCACCGCGCGGTACAGCGGGCTGCCGGAATCGCGGCGGATGAAATAGGCGCCCATCGAGCGGATCAGGGTCTGCAACGGCCAGATGCGCGCCCATTCGCCGACCGCGTAGGAAAGCGCCGCCCGCCCGGCCGCCAGATAGGCGACCAGGACATAATCCATGTTCGAACGGTGGTTCATGATGAAGGCGACCGACGCGTTCGCGTCGATGCCGGACAGGCCCTCGTCGTCGGCGTATCCCAGGCGCACGCGATAGAGCGCCCGCGCGATGCGCCGCGCCAGCCAATAGCCGACGCGGAAATAGAGGAAGGCGTTGAAGGCCGGCACGATCTCGCGCGCGTAGCGGCGGACTTCGGCCATCGCCGCCTCGCGCGGCAGATTGTCGTCCCGCGCCCGCGCCTCGACCGCCTCGAGCACCTCGGGATCGAACATCAGCCGGTCGATCAGCACCTGGCGCTTGGTCAGCTTGAACGGCTGGATGCGCAATTGCAGGCGTTCGTTCAGCTCGTCGATGACGCGGTTGACGCGGCGGCGCAGCATCCAGCGGACGCCGGGAATCAGCAGCCGGTCGAGCGCCGCCCACAGCGCCAGCACGCCTACGACGATCGCCAGCCATAGCGGCAGCGTGATGCCCGTGCCCATCGTTCCCCTCGTTGCCGGCCCCGCGCGCACCCCATCGTATCAGCCGCGCGCGCCATTTTCGACTTAGGTTGTGTACTCATAATGGTTGCGGCGCTGGTTTGTCGAGGTTGG
>CBDVDY010000348.1:0-2994 GCA_965372875.1 uncultured Alphaproteobacteria bacterium
GTTCAGCGCTTCGAGGCGCAGCACCTCGTTGTCCGGTACCGGGTAGCTCATGGCGTCCACGTAAAATTTTCAGCTTTTTCCTATCCCATAATGGCCAGTTTGGCGCAAGCCGCCGACGCCGCCGCGTGCTCGGAACAACCCGCGGCGGCGCCGGCGGCTTGTGTCATCGATCGGTGCGGCGCCCAGCGTCAACCGGAACCGGGGTCAGCCGGACCGGGCGGCGCTCAGGCTTTCCTTCAGCTCCCTCGCCAGGGCGCCGACGTGGGGCTCCTTCATGATGTCGTAATGGTAGCCGGGAATCGGACGGACCTGGAGCTGGCCTCGGATCAGGCGGCTCCAGCCATCGTGCGCGTCCGGATGGGTCCAGGTATAGAGCCGGGCCTTGAACAGCACCGCGTCACCATCGTACGAAGCGGCGCGATAATTCCGCCGGGCCAGATAGTTGGCGTCCTCGACTCGGCGCAGGAATTTGGGCACCGCTCGGCCGCGCCGCTCGTAATACCGCCAGGCCGCGGCGAAGATGGCGAGCCGCGCCGACATCGACATCATCACGGCCAGGTTCCCCACCCGGCGCAGGAGATAGGCCGGAAACTCAGACGCCTTCAGCTCGGAGAGGCGATCGACGTGCCGCCGCAGCCATCCGCCCAATCCGATCCGGCTTTGCCCGACGCGGCAGTAGCTGTCGAAGAGAGCCAGCATGCCCACCTCCGCGCCCGCCGCGCGGAACTGCTGCGCCATCACATAGGCGACGCGGCCGCCGAACGAGTAGCCACCGAGGAAATACGGCCCCTCGGGCTGCATCTTGCGGATCTCCGAGACGTAGTGGGCGGCCATGTCCTCGACGTTCGCGTACGGCACCTCGTCGCTGTCGAGGCCGACCGACTGGATGCCGTAGAACGGTTGTTCGTCGCCGAGCCGCCGCGCCAGGTCGCGGAAGTTGAGGACGTGGCCGTTGCCGTCATGCACGCAGTAAAAGGGCGGCAGCCCGCCGCCGGGCTGAATCGGCACGATGCACGGATGCGGCCGCCGCGCCACGATCAGCCGCGCCATCTCCTCGACGGTTCCGGCCTCGAACAGGATCGAGCGCGGCAGCCGCCGGCCGATATCCGTTTCGATTTCCAGGAACAGCTCGACCGCCTGTAGCGAATCGCCGCCGAGGAGGAAAAAATCGTCGCCCAGACCGACGCTCTCCAATCCCAGAACCGAGGCCCAATGCATGGCGATCCGCGCCTCGAGCGGCGTCGGTTGGCGGTCGGGCGCGGCGGCGGGCGCGCTGCGCGCCGGCCGGTCGAGGCCGAATTCCGCCGCCAGCGTATTCCGTTGTACCTTCCCGGTCGGCCCCTTGGGAATCGCCTCGACGAACACGAACTTTCGCGGCGCCTTGAACGCGGCCAAGTGACTTCGCACCAACCGGCCGAGTTCCTTCTCCGTCACCACCGTGCCCGGGCGCGGCACGATCGCCGCGGCCACCTGCTCGCCCAAGGTCGCATGCGGTATCGCGAAGGTGACCGCCGCCTCCACGTCCGCATGGCGCATCAGCACGGCGTCGATCTCCGAGGGCGTGATCTTTTCGCCGCCGCGGTTGATGGTCTCCTTGAACCGGCCGACGATGGTGAGGTAGCCGTCGGCGTCGAAGCTTCCGAGATCGCCGGTCCGGAACCAGCCGTCGACGAAAGCGAACTCGTTGATCCCGGGCTCGTTCTCGTAGCCGTCGAAGACGTGCGGACCGCGCACCACGATCTCGCCGGAGAAGAAATCGCCAGCGCCGGCCTGCCCCGGGAGCCGGATGTCGCCGCCATCGTCCAGCAGCGCGACCTCGCCGCCGACCGGCGGCCCGACGCTGCCCATCTTGCGCTCGGCCGGGGGCTGGGGATTGCCGCAGATGAGGCCCGTCTCGGTGGTTGAATAGGTCTCGATCACCGGCACCCCGAAGACTGCCTCCAGGCCGCGCGCGATCGCCGGATCGAGACGTCCCGAGCCCGAACGGATAAAGCGCAACCGGCAGCGCTCGATCGCGTCCCCGTGCGCCCCGGCATGGGACAGCACCGCGTGATGAAAGGAGTAGCTGCCGGTGTACCAGGTCGGAGCCAACCGATGCAGCCAGCGGAAAAAGCTCTCGGCCTCGAATCCAGGCGCGCAGATGGTGCCGCCACCCGCGAACAACGGCGCGAACAGACCGTTGTAGAGACCGTGACCGTGAAACAGCGGCATCAGGTTGAGGCACAAATCGTCGGATCCGAGCTCGAAAAGTCTGGCGCTGTTGCCCAGCCTGGCCAGCAATTGGGCATGGGTCGTGGGCACGATCTTGCCACGCGAGCTGGTGCCCGAAGTGTAGAGCAGAAGTGCGGCGTCCCCGCCCTCCGCCGGCCCGGGTTCGGACGCCGTCCCAGCCCTTCCATCCTCGAGCCGGCCGCCCACCAGCCGAAACGTGCCGGCCGGCCCACCGGGCTCCGGGTGGAGTTCGATCACCGGGATCTCCAGCCGCTCCGCCGCCGCGCGCGCCGGCGTCTCGGCGTCCGCCAAAACGATCACCGCCCGCGCCCCAAGGTCGGACAGAAAATAGGCGAACTCACCGATTGTGTATTCGGGGTTGAGCGGCGCCGCCGCCGCGCAGGTGGCGATCGCGGCCACGCAGGCGGCCAGTTCGGGGCCGCCGGTGGCGATTATGGCGACCCGGTCGCCCCGTCCGATGCCGCAATTGTTCAACGCCTCGCGGACGGCGTTTGCCTGCTCGAAGAGCGCTCCATGGCTGAGCGCCTCCCGCTCCTCGGCGACGATCGCCGGGGCCGAAGGCGACCGCTCGGCCCACAAGGACAGCATCTGGAAAACCGTCGTCGGCCGATCCATCATTCGCCCCCGAAACACGAATATTCGCCTGCCACGCCAATATAGCCGCTCCGGCGCCGCTTCTGTATCCGGGATCGGCCGGCCCTCGCCCGCCGCGTGCTCAGAACAACCCGCGGCGCACCAGGTTGAAGGCAATCAGCAGGAGTA
>CBDVDY010000349.1:0-2960 GCA_965372875.1 uncultured Alphaproteobacteria bacterium
TTTCCAGCAAGGACGGCCTGCTCGCCGGCGTGCGCTCGCAACTGGCCGGCAGGAACACGCTGATCGGCCAACTCGAGGGCAGGCTGGGCTCACTGGACAAGCTGGTCGGCGGGCTGAAATCGCAGCTCGCGGCCAAAACCGGCCTGGTCGGCGATCTCGACGTCAAGCTCGCCGCCCTGGGCGGATCGGTCGGAATCCTCGAAGCGCAACTGGCGCAACAGGATGGCGCGCTGGGTTCGCTCCGGTCGCAACTGGCCGGGCGGGACGCCACCCTTGCCGCGGCTGAATCCCGGCTCTCGGAAAGCGAGGCCCGGGCGGAACTGGCGGAAGCGGGCTTCGCCGCCAGCGTGCAGCGGATTGCGACGCTCGAAACCGAGTTCAAGGTGGCCCAGGGTACGGTCGACAATCTGGCACGTGACCTGACGACGGCGCGCCAGCGGCTCGGCACGGTCGAAAAGGCCGGACGCGAGCGGGCCGCCATGGTCGGCGGCCTCGAGACCCAACGCCTGGTTCTGGCGCTGCTCCTGGCCGCTTCGCTGATCGGGCTGGTGGTGACCTGGCGGCGCCGCGGGGTCGCTCTCTGAGCCGCCGCGCCGAGGCCGCCGACAATACCGTTGGAGCCCGGCGGGTTCGGCGGTAAAATGCCTCTCGATCGAGGGGCCGCGCGGCTAAGTAATTGAATACCATACGCTCCACCGCGCCCGAACCCCTTCGCGCGACCGACCGGAGGGTCACGAGAGCATGCCATTTGCCGAAAGCCGCCGGCTCACCGCCGCCGGCGCGAAGAAGATGCTGGCGGCCGCCATCGACCGGGCGGAGGGCTTCGGCATCGCCGCCACCGTGGCCATCGTCGACGCCGGCGGCCATCTGATGCTGCTCGAGCGCATGGAGGGCGGGCGCTTTCACACCGTCCATTCCTCGACCGTCAAGGCCGCGACCGCCGCCTCCAACCGGCGGCCGACGACGACCAAGGGCGCGCAGGGACAGGACCTCGACACGCTGCACGCCATCGGGCTGTCGTTGGCGGCGGGGCCTGGGCGCTGGACCGCCATGGAGGGCGGGTTCCCGATCCTGGTCGGCGGCGAGTGCCTGGGCGGCATCGGCGTCAGCGGCGGCGACTGGGAGCAGGACAGCGAGATCGCGCGCGCGGCGGTGGATTCCGTGGGCGCCGAATTCCAAGCGTGAGACAGAGCGAACGAATACCATCCATTAAAACCATAATCGAGACGAAAGGGAGGAAACGATGAAAAGACCAAGCGTGTTATGTGCGACCCTCGCCGCCGCGATCGCGGCGCTGGCGCTGGCCCCGGCGAACGCGGCCTATCCGGATAAACCCATCCAGTTCGTCATTCCGTTCGGCGCCGGCGGCGGCGCCGACATCGAAGGCCGCCTGCTGGCCAAGGAGATGAGCAAGATCCTCGGCGTGGCCGTGGTGCCGGTGAACAAGCCGGGGGCGGGCGGCGCCGTCACCTACACCTACGTCAAGAACGCCAAGCCCGACGGCTACACCTTGGCCTGGAACTCCACCTCGGTGCTGACCACCACCAACATCGGCAACGTGGACTTCAAGCACGACGCGCTCGACCACATCGGCCGCGTCGAGTACCAGCCCATGCCGTTCGCGGTGCGCGCCGACGCGCCGTGGAAGACGTTCAAGGAGTTCGTCGCCGCCTGCAAGGCCAAGCCGGACACTCTCAAGATCGCCAATTCCGGCACCGGCAGCGCCACCCACCTCGCGGCCCTCGCCATCGCCAACGCGACGGGCTGCAAGGCCATTCATCTGCCGGCCGGCATCAAGCGCCGCAACGCCACCGTCCTCAGCGGCGAGGCCGACGCGATGGTCGCACCGCTCACCGGCGCGCTCCGGCTTTCCAAGGCGAACAAGCTTCGTCTGCTGGTCATTCCCAGCGCCACGCGCAACAGCGTGATCAAGGACGTGCCGACCGCCGGCGAGTTGGGCTACAAGGCCGAGCTCGACCTGTTCCGCGGCCTTTCGGTGCCCAAGGGCACGCCGCAGGCGGTCAAGGACAAGCTCGCCGACGCCATGGCCAAGGCCGCCAAATCCGCCGCGTTCTCCAAGCTGGCGGCGCAGAAGGGCTTCACCGTGGCACCCCTGTCGGTCGCCGCCTTCGAAGCCTTGCTCCAGCAGGAAGACGCCAAGGTCAAGGGCATCATGCAGGCCGCCGGCCTGTACCAGTCCAAGTCCAAGAAGTAGCGGCGGCCGCCGTTACGATAGCAAAACGATCCCGTCCACCGGTCCTTCCGCCCGTTCGCGGGCGGCGGGGCCGGCGGGGCCGCCGCGTTCCAAATGGGAAGCAAAAACCTCATCGCCGCGCTCGCCCTCCTCGCCCTCGCGAGTTGGTACGGCGTGCTGACCGCCGACCTGCCCGAACGGACCATCCCGAACACGCCGGGGCCGTCGTTCTTCCCGTGGATCATCACCGTCTCGCTTGCCGTGCTTTCGGCCGCCTTGCTGGTGCGGGGCGCGAGGTCCGCGCGGCGCGGCGAGGCGCTGGTGCGGGGCGGCAAGCCGGCGCGCCTGGCGCTCGCGGGGCTGGCCTGGTTCGCGCTCTATCTGGCGGTGCTGCCCAGCGTCGGCTTTCCGCTGGCCAGCGTGCCGTTCTTCGCCGGGCTGATGTGGCTCTACGGTGAACGGCGGCCGCTCTGGATCGCGGCGGCATCGCTGGCTCTTCCGGTAATTCTGTATCTCGTTTTCCGCGACATGTTCCAGATTCTGCTGCCGCCCGGACTCTTGGCGGGCGCGCTGCCGACGATTGTCGGCGGATGAACGCCGATATCCTGCAGGGGCTGGCGCAGGCGAGCCTGCCGTCGAGCCTCCTCGCCAACGCCATCGGCGCGCTCATGGGGTTGGTCGTCGGCATGATTCCGGGCATGACCATCAGCTCGGGCATCATCATCGTGCTGCCGCTGACCTTCGTGCTCGACCCGACGATCTCGAT
>CBDVDY010000350.1:0-2917 GCA_965372875.1 uncultured Alphaproteobacteria bacterium
CGCCCGGCGCCTGAGGGAACATACAACCGGTCATTTTTATGACCGGTTGGTATTAAACTGAGGCGATGGCGATCAAGCGCAAAGGCAAACGCGGCAAGCTGATCCTGCTGGTGCTCGGCTGGGGCTTCGTGGTGCTCGGCATCCTCGGCCTGTTCCTGCCGATCCTGCAGGGCATCCTGTTCCTGGCGGTGGGGCTGATCCTTCTGGCCCAGGTCTCGCCGCGCGTGCGGCTCCTGCGTCAGCGCCTGCGCCGGCGCTATCCGCGAGCGGCGGCCGTGTTCGACATGGCCGAGAAGAAGGCGGCCCGATGGCTCGCCCGCGTCGCCCGCCTGTTCCGCCGCGACGCGGGGCGCCGCGATTCGCGATGAGTCCGCCTAAGCGCCCTTGACTCCAAAGGGCCGGGCGCGGACCATTCCGCGAAATAGGCAAATTTCCCGGGGAGTATTTCGATGACCGAAGTCGTCATCATCGACGGCGTGCGCACACCCATTGGCCGGCACGGCGGCGGCCTGTCGTCGGTGCGGCCCGACGATCTTTTGGCCGTCGTCTACAAGTCGCTGATGGCGCGCACGGGCGTCGATCCGGCGCTGATCGACGACGTTTATGCCGGCTGCGGCAATCAGGCGGGCGAGGACAACCGCGACGTGGCCCGCATGTCGGCCCTGCTGGCGGGATTTCCCAAGGAGGTAGCGGGCGTCACCGTCAACCGCAACTGCGCCTCGGCGCTGGAAGCGGTGAATCAGGCGGCCAAGTCGATCATCGTCGGCGAGGGCGAGGTTTATATCGGCTCGGGCGTCGAATCCATGAGCCGCGCGCCCTGGTCGGTGCCCAAGCCCAACCGCGTGCCCACCACCCGGGCCCCGGTGATGCACGACACCACCGTGGGCTGGCGCTACAACAACCCCAGGATGGAGGCGATGTATCCCATCGTCTCGCTGGGCGAGACGGCGGAAAACATCGCCGAGGAGATGCAGATCACGCGCGAGGAGCAGGATGCCTTCGCGCTCGAATCCCAGCGCCGCGCCATCGCCGCCATCAACGAAGGGCGCTTCAGGGACGAGACGACGCCGGTCGAGGTGCCGCAACGCCGCGGCGACCCCAAAGCCGTCGATACCGACGAGCACCCGCGCTACAGCAAGACCAACGGCGCGTACGAGCTCGCCACCACGCTCGAGGATCTGGGCCGGCTCAAGCCCGCCTTCCGCAAGGGCGGCACGGTCACCGCCGGCAATTCGAGCGGCATCAACGACGGCGCCGCGGCACTTCTGCTGATGAGCGAGGGCAAGGCGAGGGAGCTGGGCGTCAAGCCGATGGCCCGCTGGCTCGGCTCGGCGGTCGCCGGGGTCGATCCCGGAGTGATGGGCTACGGACCCGTGCCCGCGACGCAAAAGCTGTTGCGGCGGCTGGGCCTGGAAATCGGCGATATCGGCTTGGTCGAGCTCAACGAGGCATTCGCGGCGCAAAGCCTCGGCTGTATTCGCCAGTTGGGCCTCGATCCCGCGATTACCAACGTCAATGGCGGCGCCATCGCGCTCGGCCATCCGACCGGCTGTTCGGGCTCGCGCATCCTGGTGACGCTGCTGCACGAGATGAAACGCCGCGCACCGGAGACCAAAAAACCTTTCTACGGTCTGGCCACCTTGTGCGTCGGGGTCGGCATGGGCGTCTCGACCATGGTCGAATGGATCGGGGATTGAGCGCCGTGGATCGTCCGCTTTCAGGCATCAAGGTGATCGGGCTCGAGCAATACATGGCCGGGCCCTACGCCACCATGCTGCTGGCCGACGCCGGCGCCGAGGTGATCAAGATCGAGCGTCCCGGAACCGGCGATCCGCGCCGCGCCATGCCGCCCTTCGCGGAAAAGGACGGCAAGCGGAAGGCCGCGGGCTTCATGGGCTATAACCGCAACAAGAAAAGCCTCGCCCTCGATCTGCGCGATCCCAAGGGCCAGGAGATATTGCGCAAGCTTGCCGCCGGCGCGGACGTGGTGGTGGAGAATCTGCGGCCCGGCTCGATGGACCGCATGGGCCTGGGTCCGGCGGCGCTGCGCGAGCTCAACCCCAGGCTCGTCTATGCCGTGATCTCGGGCTTCGGACGGTTGCCCGGGCGCGAGGGACCGTACGGCAACCGGCCGGCTTTCGACATCGTCGCCGAGGCGATGAGCGGCATCATGCATCTGGTGGGTTTCGAGGACAAGCCGCCCTCGTGGACCATATACGGCATGGCCGACATCTATTCCGGCATGGTCACCGCCTATGGCGTGATGCAGGCGTTGTTCATGCGCGAGCGCACGGGAGAAGGCCAACTGGTCGATTCGTCCATGTACGACAACATGCTGTCGCTCAACGAATCGATGATCGCGCTGCATTCGGTGGCGGGCCAGTCGCCGCACCGCGGCCGGCCGCGCAATATCTATCCGCGCGGCGCCTACCAGACCAAGGACGGATACGTCGCCCTCAACGTCCCGGACGAGCGCATCTGGGCGCGCGTCTGCGAGACCATGGGGCGGCCGGAACTGGCCGGCGACCCGCGCACCGACAGCGCTTCCGCGCGGGTCGAGAACCGCGCATTCCTCGATCCCATCATCGAGGGTTGGCTGGCCGGGATTACCCGCCAAGAGGCGGTCGCCCAGCTCAACGAGGCCGGCGTGCCGGCGGGGCCGGTGCACACGGCCGAGGACGTTTTCGCCTGCCCGCAGGTCGAGGCGCGCGGCGCGCTGATGAAGGTGCACGATCCCGAGTTCGGCGATTACCGCTTTGCCCGCACCCCGCCGCACCTCTCCGCCGCGCCCGATCTGCCGGCCGAGCCAGCGCCCAATCTCGGCCAGCACACGGCGGAAGTCCTGGACGGGCTGGGCTACGGCGGCGCGGAGATCGACAAGCTGGCCGCCGACGGCGTGGTTCAGCTGGACGCCTAG
>CBDVDY010000351.1:0-2902 GCA_965372875.1 uncultured Alphaproteobacteria bacterium
CTCCTTGGGCTCCGGTCCATCGCCGGCGGGGCTTTCCGCGCTGGCGTCGCCGTTGCCGCCGCCACCGTTGCCACCGTTGCCACCATTGCCGCCGCCATTGCCGTCATCGTCGCCGAGGCGCGTGACCGAGACGACGCGCGCGGATTCGCCGACGCTGAACAGGGTCACGCCCTGTGTCCGCCGCCCCATGACGCCGATCTGGTCGACCGGCACCCGGATGATCTTGCCGCCGTCGGTGACCAGGACCAGATGATCGCTGTCGGCGACGGGAAACGCGGCGACCACCGGTCCGTTTCTGTTCGACATCTCGATATTGGCGATGCCCTGGCCGCCGCGCCCGGTGACGCGATAATCGTAGGCCGAGGTGCGCTTGCCGTAGCCGTTCTCGGTGACGGTCAGGATGAATTGCTCGCCGCTCGCCATCTCGGTGAATTTCGGCGTGTTCAGCGTATCCGCCAGGACCCGGTCGCCCTCGGCCGCCTCGCCCCCGTTGCTCCCCGCGAGCCGCCGCTTGGCGTTCGACGCCCGAACGTATTCCTCGCGTTCCTCGACGCTGGCGTCGACGTGGTGCAGGATGGTCAGCGACAATACCTCGTCGCCCTTGACGAGCTTCATGCCGCGGACGCCGGTCGACGTGCGGCCGCTGAACACCCGCACATTGCCGACGCGGAAGCGGATGCACTTGCCGCCATGCGCCGCCAGCAGCACGTCGTCGTCCTCGGAACAGGTTTTCACGCCGATCAGGCGGTCGCCCTCGCCCAGCTTCATGGCGATCTTGCCGTTCGCCCGAATTTGCTCGAAATCGGCGAGGCTGTTGCGCCGGATATTGCCGCTCGCGGTCGCGAACATGACGTTGAGCTCGCGCCACAGCGTCTCGTCCTCGGGCAGCGGCAGCACCGTGGTGATGGTTTCGTCCGCGGCAAGCGGCAGCAAATTGACCAGCGCCTTGCCCCGCGACTGCGGCGTGCCGATCGGCAGCTTGTAGACCTTGAGCTTGTAAACCATGCCGCGCGAGGAAAAGAACAGCACCGGCGTATGCGTGTTGACGACGGACACCTGGGCGACGACGTCCTCGGTCTTGGTGCCCATGCCGGCCCGGCCCTTGCCGCCCCGGCGCTGCGCCCGGTAGGTCGATAGCGGCACGCGCTTGACGTAACCGCTGTGGCTGAGGGTCACGACCATGTCCTCGCGCTGGATCAGATCCTCGATGTCGTGCTCGAACTCGCCGTCCTCGATGGCGGTGCGCCGGGGCGTGCCGAATTTTTCCCTCGATTCCTCCAGTTCGCCGCGCAGGATTTCCTGCACCCGCGCGCGCGAGCCCAGAATGTCCAGATAGTCGGCGATGCGGTCGACCAGCCCCGTGAGATCGGCATTGATCTTTTCGCGCTCGAGCCCGGTCAGGCGATGCAGCCGGAGATCGAGGATCGCCTTGGCCTGTGCCTCGGAGAGGCGGTACCGGCCCTTCTCCACCCCGCGTCCCGGCTCGTCGATCAGTTCGATCAGCGGCGCCACGTCGCCGGCCGGCCAGGACTGGGCCAGCATCTTTTCGCGCGCCGCCGCCGGGTCCTTGGCCGCGCGGATCAGCTTGATCATCGCGTCGAGATTCGCCACCGCGACGGCAAGGCCGACCAGGACGTGCGCCCGCTCCCGCGCCCGGCCCAGTTCGAAGGCGGTGCGTTTGGTGATGACCTTCTCGCGAAAGGCAATGAAGGCGGCGATGATGTCCTTCAGCCCCATGAGCTCGGGCTGGCCGCCGTTCAGCGCCAGGATGTTGACGCCGAAGCTGGTCTGCAGCGGCGTGTAGCGGAACAGCTGGTTGAGCACGATCTCGGGCATGGCGTCGCGCTTCAACTCGACCACCACGCGCACGCCGTCGCGGTCGGATTCATCGCGCAGGTCGGAAATGCCGTCGATCTGCTTGTTCGCGACCAGTTCGGCGATGCGCTCCACCATGCGCGCCTTGTTCACCTGATACGGAATTTCGGTGACGACGATGCTGGTGCGGTCCTTGCGCGGCTCCTCGAAATGGGTGCGCCCGCGCAGCGGGATCGAACCGCGGCCGGTGTTGTAGGCGTGCGCGATTCCGGTACGCCCCAGGATCACCCCGCCGGTGGGAAAGTCCGGGCCCGGAACCAGCTCGATCAATTCCCGCACACTGATCTCCGGATTGTCGATGTAGGCGCAGCAGGCGTCGATCACCTCGCCCAGATTGTGCGGCGGTATGTTGGTCGCCATGCCGACCGCGATGCCGCCGGCGCCGTTGACCAGGAGGTTCGGAAACTTGGCCGGAAGGACCGCCGGTTCAAACGACGATTCGTCGTAGTTTGGGACGAAATCGACGGTTTCCTTGTCGATGTCGTCGAGCATCGATTCCGCCGGCTTGGCCAGCCGCGCCTCGGTATAGCGCATCGCCGCCGGCGGATCGCCGTCCATCGAGCCGAAATTCCCCTGCCCCTCGACCAGCCGCAGGCGCATCGAGAAATCCTGCGCCATGCGCACCATGGCGTCGTAGATGGCGGTGTCGCCGTGCGGGTGGTACTTGCCCATGACGTCGCCGACGATGCGCGCCGATTTGCGGAACGGATGGGAGGAATCGTAGCCTCCCTCCTTCATGGCGTAGAGGATGCGCCGGTGCACCGGCTTCAGCCCGTCGCGCACGTCGGGCAACGCCCGGCTGACGATTACGCTCATGGCGTAATCGAGGTACGATCGCTTCATCTCCTCTTCGATGGCGACCGGGGTGATGTCGAGTTCAGGCGCGGTTGGCGATGCGGTCAAGGGATGGACTTCGGTGCGTCGAAAAAGGGCCGGGACCGGCAACGGACGACGGGCCGCTGCGTCCCGCGATAACCACAAAACTTAGCAGACATCCCGCCCGCGAACAACAAGATGCGGTGGAAAT
>CBDVDY010000352.1:0-2857 GCA_965372875.1 uncultured Alphaproteobacteria bacterium
GCGGGGGCCGCCCTGCCAATACCAGACGACGGTGAGCCTAGCTCATCGTCGTCTGGCAAGCGCGACCGCGCGCCCGAGCTGATGCGAGGCAGCCAAGGGAGCGGACGCGACCGCCCGGCGCTTGAGGGACCATACGACCGGTCATTCTTTTGACCGGTTGGAACTAGATAGTTTCGACGACCAGCGTGAAGCGGATCGGAGAGTCGGGGCCGCCGGCCTGAATATCGTTGCGCCCGGCCTGCAACAACGAGACGCGGCTGTCCTCGTTCTGGGCGATCCGCTTGCCGTTCACCACCGTCCCGGCCTCGCTGTCGAGATCGTGGACGATGAGATCGCCGAACAAATCCTCGATCACGAAGTGCCGAGGCGACAGAGCCTGGGAATCGTCGACCTGCAGGAAGAGCTCGTTCGGCGTCGCCAGGGTCGGCTCGTTGGCCAGGATTTGACGCCCGACCGTATAGGGCAGGCCCTCGATGGCCACGCCGGCGCCGTCGATCTGGCTCTCGACCATTTCGGAGGCCGGAAGCAGGCGGATCGATCCGATGCTGTCGACCACGACCCGCACTTTCCGCAGCTCGCTCGCGGTGATGCGGTTGTCGGCGTCGCGAAGTCGCTCGCACAGCATGCGCAGGATGCGCAGGGCCATCGAATCGTCCGATCCGAAGGCGGCGACGAATTCGTCTTTTGGGATACCGGCCAGTGTGACGTCGCTGACCGCGCGGGCGGTGGCCGAACGCGGCCTTCCCGAGATAACGCCCATCTCGCCGATAATCTGGCCGGCCTTCAGGGCGCCCAGCAGCACCGGCTGTTCGCCATAAATGCGCAGCACCTCGACCGTGCCGTCGAGGATCACCAGAACCTCGTCGCTGGGCTCGCCCTCGCGAAAGATCACCGTGCCGGCCTTGACGCTCCGCTCCCGCATGATCCGCTCCCGGTGGGTCCGCGAGCCGACATGCTAGGCGGCGGAAATTAGGGAATCGTTAACCACGGGCGCAGCGGGGCCGATAGCCGCGATGCCTTGCGCGAAGCAGGCACTGGTGTCCCCAACGGGATTCGAACCCGTGTTGCCACCTTGAAAGAGTGGAGTCCTAGGCCTCTAGACGATGGGGACGGCGCCCATCCAACTAATCGGAGGGGCCGCCAAAATCAAGAGCTTTCGGCCCGGCGCCGGGGGCGCTATATCTGGCCCCAAGTATCACCCCGCCCGCCGGCCGCGGGCCGTCCGATTGGGGGAACGCATGCCCGTGCCGCAGTCCGAGCCCGTGCCGCGCCAACCGACCGAGGCCCGCGCCTTCGCCCCTTCCCGGCGCCGTATTCCCGCTCGCTGCGGCCCGGCCCTGGCCGTCCTGGTCGCGGTTTTGCTTCTCCCGGCCGGGCCCGCCGAGGCCGGCACGCGCCAGAAATTCTGGGCCGGCACCTGGTCCGGCTGGGCCTATTCGAACGACAGCGGCGGCTTCCTCCATTGCGGCGTGAGCCGGCTCTACCCGGACGGCATTCGCCTGGTTCTCTCGCTCTCGGCCGCGCGGATTTTTACCCTTAGCCTGATCCGACGGGACTGGCGGCTCGAGCGCGGCGCGAAATACCAGGTCACGGTGGGAATCGACGATTTCTGGCGCCGCGAGATTCTCGCCGAGGCCCCGCGCGAGCGCCTGCTGATGATCCCCCTGCCCTACGACAAATCGCTGGTGCAATTCCTGCGCCGGGCAATAACGCTGACCATTCACGACGGCCAATCGCCGCACGATTTCGCGCTTGCCGGGTCGTCGGCGGCGCTCTCCCGGCTCGAAGCCTGTGTCGAGGCGCGGGTGAATCCGCGTTAGCCTCTCAGCGCGGCGAACTGCGCGGGATAGCCGGCCGGGTCGATTGCGACGTCGACCAGCGCCGGGCCGGAGGCGGCCATCGCCTCTTCCAGCGCGGGCTCGAGGGCCGGCCCATCCTCGACCGCCCAGGCGCGCCAGCCCAGCGCCCGCGCGACCGACGCCAGATCCTGCCGCGGATAGCGCACGCCGGAAGTCGCCAGGCCGCGGCCCCGCTGCTTGACGTCGATCAGCGACAGCGCCGCGTCGTTGAACACGATGACCGTGATATCGAGCCCGAGCCGCGCCGCGGTGGCGAGTTCGGCCAGGCACATATCGAGCCCGCCGTCGCCGGTAAGCGCCACCACCGGTCGGTCGGGCTCGGCCAGGGCCGAGGCGATCGCGGCGGGCAGTGCGTATCCCATGGTCGAAAGCCCGTTCGATTTGAGCACCCCATGGGCCTCGTCCGCGTCCCAGAAAGCCATCGCCGAAACCATATGGGCGCCGGCGTCGACCGTGGCGCGCGCGCGTGCCGGCGCCGCCTTCCGGGCCGCCTCGACCAACTTCTGCGGCGCGATGCCGGCGCTTACCGGCGAGGCGAGGCGGGCGCGCATGCCGCCTCGCAGGTCGCGAATCTCGCCCGCATTCCAGTCCGATCCCCGGTTGGCCCCGCGCAGTAATTCCACGGCCTCCGCCAGCGGCGCGACTATCTCGGCCGCCGGCTCCACGTAACGCCGCTCGCGCGCCACCCGGGCGATTTCCAGCACCGGTGCCTGGTAGGCCCAGGGAACCGGAATCAGCTCCACCGGATCGAGGCCATAGAGCACGATCAAATCCGCCTGGCCGATGCACGCGCCTTCCGCCACCGCCCCGGTCACCTGACCGACGGCGAGCGGGTCGTCGTCCGGCATCACGCCCTTGGCCTTGTAGGTGGTCAGGACCGGGCAGCCGAGCTCCGACGCCCATTGCCGCAGCGCCGAGCAGGCGTTTTCCTCGCGCGCCTCGTGGCCGACCAGGAGAACCGGCCGCCGGGCGCCGGCCAGCAGCGCCCGGGCGGCGGC
>CBDVDY010000353.1:0-2814 GCA_965372875.1 uncultured Alphaproteobacteria bacterium
CACGCCGAAATCGTCGAACGCTTTACCGAGGAATTCGACTTCGAGGCCCTGGGCGAAGGCATCGACACGATGAACTCGGAAATCGAGGCCATGGGCCTGATCACCATGAAATTTCCGGAGCACGCGCCGGGCGACGTAAAAATCCGCCATTTCGACGACATGGACGACGACGCCGTGCTGGCCACCTGGGAAGAGGCGGCCGATCGGTTCAACCCCTTCACCGACGGCCGCCTGCCCCGGCGGGTGGAGCTCTACGGCTATCTCGTCGAGAGGCTGACGCAGCAGCGCGGCTGGCCGGTAATGGCGGCGCCCTCGGCGACCTTCGCCCAGACCGTCAACGCCCTTGGCTTCAAGCGCACCGTGCAATGGATGCGCCGCAAGCCGGAGAACTTCCACCGCGCGATCAAGGCCCAAAGTGCAGCCAACGTAAAATGGTTCCGGGCGCTGAAATCGCTGGGCGTCACCTTCATCATCAGCATCGACGCCTGGAACGCGGTGCCGAATTTCAGGCCGGAGCAGCTTTACACGTTTGAGAAACCCTACGTGCCGGACGTGGTCAACGCGGTCACGCCGATGCCGGTGATCTATTTTTACTGGGCGCTGAGCCAGATGGGCGACGGGGTCAACGAGGCCGGCACGCCGCTTTGGGTCGAGTTCCTGGAAAAGAGCGCCGAGACCGGCAGCTTCATCATCACCAACCTGGCGCCGGACTACTACACGCCGCCCTCGAACGATTTGCAGCTGTTCCGCGAGACCGCCAACCGCCTGGGCAAGAGCTACATCGTCGGCGTCAAGGACGAGGTGTTGCTGTCCGGCACGCCCGACGAGGTACGGGCCGAGGTGCGCTCCATCATCAAGGGGGTCTACCCCTGTACGGGCGCCTGCGTCCTCGTGCCCAACATGATTCCCGCGGGCGCGCCGAAGGAGAACATCCACGCCTTCACGCAGGCACTGCAGGATTACGGCAAGTATCCCATCGATCTCGAGCGGATCGAGCACGACGAGCGGGCCGCCGCCGCGTAACGAACGGCGGATCCGCATGCGAGTGGTTTGGATCGGCTGGCCGAAGGAAGCCATCGATCGGCACGGAACCGCTGGCGGCGCCACGAACCGCCCCCCGCGCCAGGCCGCGACGCCGGGTCGGGGCGGCCTTGCGGAAAAAAGGAAATGATTCGAATATGTGGGTCTTCGACGCGGAACAACAGGCGTACGACGTTGGCGGGGTGATGATCGGCGGCCAGCCGGGCGAGTGTCCGACGGTCCTGTTCGCCAGCATTTTCTATATGGGCGACCGCCTGATCCTCGACGAAGAGAAAGGCGAATTCGACAAGGACAGGGCCTACGAGGTCGCCCGCAAGATGAAGGCGACGTGCGACATGGCGGGCGTGCCGATGGTCCTCGACATGATCGGCGGCAGCCCGGCGGCCATGGAGAATTACGTCGAATGGTCGAAGCCGCTCGACATCCCGATTCTGGTCGACGGCACGACGCCGCCGGTGCGCATGGCCGGCGCGCGCAAGGTGTGCGAACTCGGCATGCAGGACCGCACCATCTTCAACTCGATCGGCCCGGAGACCAAGCAGGCCGAGGTCGACGAGCTCAAGGAACTGGACATCAAGACCGTGATGGTCATGTGCCACAACGTCAAGAAGCCGACCTTCCAGGGCAAGTTCGACATCGCCGAGCAATGCCTCGACCGATCGAAGGAGGCGGGCTTCAGCCAGTTCCTGATGGACACCGCCGTGCTCGATCTGGTGGAGCCCGGCCCCTGCGGCAAGGCGATCTGGATGCTGAAGAACGAATACGGCTATCCGGCCGGTTGCTCGCCCACCCACATCGTCATCGACCGTTGGCCGCAGGGCAAGGACAAGTACGGCAAGCTGGGCTACACCACGGCGAAAACCAGCATGGCGACCTCGACCATGATGATGGGCGCCGATTTCTTCATGTACGGCATCAAACAAACCGAGATCGTGCCGGCCATGGCGATGGTCGATTCCTGTATCGCCTATACCGCGCGGCAGCTACGCATTCGCCCGAAGGTGAAGGTCAGCCCCCTTACATCCCTGATGGCGCAGGCGGACGCGAACGCGGAAATCCGGCAGTGAACGAGGTGCCGGCCAATTCCGGAATTCGCAAGCGCACCTATGGGGCGGGCAAGGACGGTGGCGGACGGCCCAAGACCATCTTCCTGACCTGCTCGGCGCTCGGCAAGGAGGTGCGCGCGATCATCAAGAAATACGGCTGGCACGCCGATTTTCATCCGATCGACGCGAAGCACCACCTCTACCCCAGCCAGATCGAAAGAGAGGTCGCCGACCGGCTCGACCGCACCGACGGCCAGTACGAGCGCCGCGTCGTCGTCTACGGCCATTGCGGCGCGCAGAAACTCGATTCGATCATCGCCGGGCACCAGGGCGCGGTGCGCCCCGTCGGCCCGCACTGTTACGAGATGTACGGCGGCGAGGATTTCCGGCGCGCGGTCAAGGAACAGCCGGGCACCTATATCCTGACCGATTTTCTGATCAAGGTCTGGGACACCATGCTGGTCCGCGGCCTGAAGCTCGACAAGCACCCCAAGCTCATCCCGCTCATGTTCGGGCACTACAAGCGGATGATCTATTACTCTCAGGAAGAGGACGAAACCCTGGTCGCCAGGGCGCAACGGATCGCCGATTCGCTGGGTCTCGCGCTCGAGGTCCGGCATGTCGGCTATGGCGATCTGGAGCGCCGGCTGGTCGCCATCATGGAGGGCGCCGAGCAGCCGGGCGCCGATGCCGAGGCCGCCGATTATGCCTATCCCGTGGCCGAAGG
>CBDVDY010000354.1:0-2786 GCA_965372875.1 uncultured Alphaproteobacteria bacterium
AGCTCGCCGGAATCGCAGCCCCAGGCCTCGTCGATGGCGCGTTTCATGGCGGGCAGGGCGAACGGCCCCGGCTCGCCGGCGTGGTAGCCGTATTTGATCGACGAATTGCGGATGTCGGCGCCCATCTCGCCGGCCACCTCGGCCAGGCGCAGGGCGAAGGTGGGGGTCGAAATCAGCACCGTCGGCTTCATCCGCAGGATGTTCTCGACGTGCCCCTGACTGTTGGCGCCGCCGCCCGAGATCACCTTGCAGCCCATCCGCCGCGCGCCCCAGTAGCACGACCAGAAGCCCGCGAAATTGCCCCAGTTGAAAGCGAAGTAGAGGCTGTCATCGGGCCGGATGCCGTGGCCCCACCAGCCATAGGCCCAGGATTCGCCGTAGCGTTCGGTATCGTACATGGTGAGGGGAATGGACAGCGGAATGCCGGTCGTGCCCGAGGTCTCGGAATGGTGCACGACCATATCCTCGGGTATGGCGAGCGTCTCGCCGTAGGGCGGGTTGTCCTGCTGCAGATGGACGAAATCCGTTTTTTCCGTGAGCGGCACCTTGCGCTTGAAGTCCTCGAGCGTCCTGATATCGCCCGGCTTGACCCCGGATTCGTCGAACCTGGTCCGATAAAACGGACTGTACGCGTAGGCGTAATGAACCAGCTTCTGGAGCTTTTCGAGGTGCAGCGCGTCGAGCTTGTCGCGCGGCATGGTCTCGGTGATCTCGTTCCAAAAGCGGGCCTTGCCGGCCTTGCCCGTGATCGCGGCGATCGGTGCTCTCGCCATGTCCCCCCTCGCTCAAATTTTTTGCTTGCTCCGCCGGTTACTATAGCCGAGCCGGTCGCACCTTCAATTCGCGCTTTGTCGCGGCCTATTTGCCGGTGAATACCGGCTTGCGCTTCTCCAGGAAGGCGCGCACGCCCTCGCCGGCATCGGCCGAACCGAACAGCACACTCTGGTTCGCGCGTTCGAGCGCCAGCCCCTGGCCGAGCGATCCTTCCAGCCCCTGGTTGACCGAGAGCTTGATATAGCCCTGCGCCATGCTCGGCCCCTGGGCCAGTTTCGCGGCATAGGCCATGGTTTCGTCCTCGAAGCTCTCGGCCGGCAGCAGCCGCTCGACGATGCCCAACTCGTGCGCTTCGGCGGGCGAGACCATGGCGCCGGTGATCATCAGGTCGAGCGCGCGTCCGCGCGGGATCAGCCGCGGCAGCCGCTGGGTGCCGCCCATGCCCGGCGACAGGCCGAGCTTGATTTCGGCCAGGCCGAGCCCGTATTTGCCCGCGCTGGCGAAACGGAGATCGCAGGCCAGCGCCAGTTCGAGCCCGCCGCCGATGCAATGGCCGGCGATGGCGGCGATGAAGATCTTGGGCGTCGCTTCGATCATCTCGATGGTCTCGTGCGCCATAATCAGGAAATCGGCGAACGCGACCGGGCTGGCCCCGTCGATCACCGAAATGTCGGCGCCGGCGCAGAAGAACTTGTCCGAGGCGCTTTTGACCACGACGCAGCGCACCGAATCGTCGTTCCGCGCCTCGTCCACCGCCCGGGCGAGCTCTTGCAGCATCGGCTTGGTGTAGGCGTTGGCCGGCGGATTATCGAGAATGATGATGCCGATGCCGTCCCGCCGCGTCAGTGATACCGCCATTGCGCGTCCCTCCCTAAAGGTATTGCCGGTTGGCGAGATGGTCCGGCACGTCGAAGTCGAGCGCCTCGATCAGCGGTACCGTCTCGGCGATGTACATCTGCCTGAGTTCCTCGTTGCCGTGCACCTTGATGCCCCATTTGACGTAGATATCCGAGTTCCGCGATTTCGACTTGCCGAACATGTCGAGCGCCGCCGGCCACCATTTGTGCAGCAAATCCTGGGCCTGTTTGCGGCCGTCTTCGGTCTTGACGATGTCCTTGAGATGCTTGAGGCCGGTGTCGGCGTGGAACTGTTCCTCGCGCTCGAGCCGCGGCGAAACCTTGGCCAGCGGCTCGTAGGTGGCACTCATCCACTCGATGCCGACATAAAGCCCGACCCGGTCGATCAGCGCGTGGAACCAGGAGACGTCGGTCCAGTTCTCCAGCGGGATCTGGAAGGCGTACTGGCCCACCGGCTTGTCGATCCTCGGGTCCTCGCCGAAGCTGCGGATCAGCTTGGCCGTGATCTCGCCGTGTTCGGCCTCCTGCTTGACGATCACCGCCTCGGTCAGCGCTTTCTTGCCGTCCGGGGCATGGCGCAGCCCGGCGCTGGCGATGTTGGCCACCACCTCGCGGCAATAGGGGTTGCCGCTGTTCTCGATGTGGACGTGCTTCAACAGCTTGATCATGAAGGCGCGATACTCTTCCGGCATGTCCGGATCGCCCTCTTTGAACATGCGGATAGCACCGCCGTTCCCGTTCCCGCTCATCTCCCGTTCCTTTCGCTCCGGCTTATCGGTGGCCCGATGTTGGTGGTTCGAAATTGGCGAGCGCGCCGATCATGGCGACGCGCAGGGCCCGCACCAGTTCCCCGCCGTCGAGTTCGGCCTTGCGCCGGTACCATTCCAGGAAGGTGCCGTCGTGCGCCGCGATGACGATGGCCGCCTGTTCGCCGGTCGCCACGTCGGCGCGGAACTCGCCGCTCGCCTTGCCGCGTTCGATGATGCCCTCGACCGCGCGGTAGAGGCGGCCGTAGATGGCGGTGATGCGCGATTCGATGTCGCCGCCGCGCCCATGGAATTCGAGCGACATCAGAATCAGCAGCAGCACGTACTCCCACTTCTCGACGCCGAGCACCGCCTGGCCGTGCAGGAAGGCCACCAGCTTGTCGCGCGC
>CBDVDY010000355.1:0-2781 GCA_965372875.1 uncultured Alphaproteobacteria bacterium
CGGCATCCATCTGCTGGTGGGTGGTGCTGGCCGGGTGGATGACCAGCGATTTGGCGTCGCCCACGTTGGCCAGGTGGGAGAACAGGTTCAATCGCTCGATAAAGCGGCGGCCCGCTTCGCGCCCGCCCTTGATGCCGAAGCTGAACACCGCCCCGCTTCCCCTGGGCAGCAGCCGCTTGGCCAGGGCGTGGTCGGGGTGCTCCGGCAGTTCGGGATAGGCGACCCAGGCGACCTCGTCGGCCGCATCGAGGAAGGCGACTATTTTTCGCGTGTTCTCCATGTGGCGGGCCATGCGCACGGACAAGGTCTCGACCCCCTGCAAAAGGTAGAACGCGTTGGCCGGGCTCATGCAGGCGCCGAAATCGCGCAGCCCCTCGGACCGGGCGCGCATGACCAGGGCGGCGGGGCCGAACTCCTCGGCGAAGTCGAGCCCGTGATAGCCGGCGTAGGGTTCGGTCAGGGTCGGAAACTTGCCCGAAGCCTCCCAATCGAAGGCGCCGCTGTCGACCAGCGCGCCGCCGATGGCGACGCCGTGTCCGCCCAGGAACTTGGTCACCGAATGCATAATGATGTCGACGCCGTGATCGAACGGCCGGCACAGATAGGGCGTGGCGAAGGTGTTGTCGATCATCAGCGGGATGCCGGCCTGGTGCGCGATCTCGGCGACCGCCGGCAGATCCATGATCTCGAGGCCGGGATTGCCCAGGGTCTCGCCGAAGACAAGCCGCGTATCCTTGGTGATCGCCTTCTCGATCGCCGCCGGATCGCGCGGATCGACGAAGCTGGTGGTAATGCCGAAACGCGGCAGCGTGTGGGTGAACATGTTATGGCTGCCGCCGTAGATCGAGCCCGAGGACACGATGTGTCCGCCCGCGCCCATCAGCGTCGCCACCGCCAGATGCAGAGCCGCCTGGCCGCTCGCCGTGCAGACCGTGCCGACGCCGCCTTCGAGCGCGGCGATGCGCTCCTCGAGCACGGCCACCGTCGGGTTCGAGATGCGCGAATAGATGTGACCGGCGCGTTCCAGATTGAACAAAGCGGCGGCGCTATCGACGTCGGCGAACACGAACGAGGTGGTCTGGTAGATCGGCGCCGCGCGGGCGCCGGTCGTGGGGTCGGGCTGCTGGCCCGCATGCAGGCTCAGCGTGTCGAACTTGAGATTCTTCGGATCGACCATCATCCCCACCCGCGCCAACGTCCGGCCGGCGGCCCCGCCGGCCCGGCAGACCAGAAGTCCGGGATATACACCGAATCGGAGGAGCGCTCAACGCCGGCCCAAATAGGCGCGGCGGCGGGCCCGTGGGGGGTTCTGGGGGAGCACAAAAAAATGGAGCCGCGGCAAGCCGCGGCTCTAGTCAACAGGGAGGCGTCAACGAGGGTATGAATTGCTCAAGCATCACTCTGTCGAACAATCCAGAATGGCGAGGGTAGCGACAATTTGTTTAAAATGTCTTAAATAGGGCGGCCGGCGGAACCCGTGGAAAAGCCCTAAAAACAGCGGAAAACCGGGAAAAATAAAAGGTCGCTCGGAGCCGGAAAAGCGGGCCTTGGACCCCATCCAGGCGAGCCCGCGAGGGCCTCAAGTCGGTGATTTGGCCCTGGCCCTGAAACGCAGCGGCCGGTCGAGACCGTCGAGCAGGTCGGCGGAGGAAGCCACGCCGATGCGGTCGAAATTCGTGGCCAGCCAGCGATCGGCGGCGTGCCGGCCGATATCGCGCAGTTCCTCGAAAAAACGCCAGTCGGCCCGGAATTTGCTGGTCGGCTGAAAGCGTTCCATCTCGGCGGCGGCGGCAATGATATGCATATTGGTCCGCCGGAGCCCGGCGCGCCGCCTGATGCCGCCGGCATCGACCAGCTCGTTCAGGTGCTCGATCGCGCGGAGCTCGCGCACCAGGGTCGAGGCAAAGCTCAGCTCGGTGATACGCTCGATGATCTCGGGCGCGGTCCTGGGCAGTTCCTGCGTGCCGAACGGGCTGGTCTGGACCAGCACGATGTCGTTGGCCCGGCAGTCGTAAACCAATGGATAAAGCGCTGGGTTGCCCATAAAGCTGCCGTCCCAGTAATGGGCGCCCTCGATCTCGACCGGCCGGAACAGGAACGGCAGGCAAGACGAGGCGCAGATCACATCGGCGTCGAGCTCGTGGTTCTCGAACACCCGCATGGTGCTGGCGCGGACATCGGTGGCGTTGACGAAGACCTTGATCTCGGTCGAGGCGCGCAGCCGATGGAAATCGATGGTATCGGCGATCGCCCCGCGCAACGGATCCATGGTGGTCGCGTTGAAATTATAGGGCAGCAGCAGGCGGTGCATGATCTTGTAGAACATGGCGGCCGTCGACAGGTTCAGGGTCTTGCGCTTGGCCGGCAGCGGCAGCGAGAACCGCCGGCGCCGGCGCGATTCGCAGGCTTCGCTGATGCGCCGCCAGAAGCGTTCGAGCTGCGCCTTGGCGCCGGCGCGGCCGTCGGCGGCCATGCCGTCGGCGACCAGCGCCGCGTTGATCGCCCCCGAGCTGGTGCCGCTGATGCCGTCGATAATGAGGCGCTCGTCCTCCAGCAGCCGGTCCAGCACGCCCCAGATGAAGGCGCCATGGGCGCCGCCGCCCTGGAGCGCCAGCGAGATCGGTCTCGGATGATCGCGTTTACGCAGAATCCGCATCGAACAGCCTTTGATCACGTCTGGTAAGCGCCGCCGAACCGCGCCAGGAGCGGCGCCAATTTCCGCCGGGCGAGCGTAACGGCCGGGACATTAAGAAGCCGATAACCCTAACCGCGCCACGCCTA
>CBDVDY010000356.1:0-2768 GCA_965372875.1 uncultured Alphaproteobacteria bacterium
GCGATCACGTCCGTATAGCCCTCGGTGACGATCAGCTCCGCCCCCTTGCGCGCGGCCGGGCCGGCGGCGGCGTAATTGTACAAGGTGCGCCCCTTGTCGAAGGCGGGCGTCTCCGGCGAGTTGAGGTATTTCGGCTCGCCCTCGCCCAGAATCCGGCCGCCGAAGGCGATGACGCGGCCGCGCGGATCGCTGATCGGAAAGATGACGCGCTTGCGGAACCGGTCGTAGGGCGCGCGGCCGTCCTCGGGCTGGATCGCCAGCCCGGCCTCGATCAGCCGTTCCAGCGGGATGCCCTGGCCGATCAGCGCCTGCTTCAGCGCCTCCCGCCCGTCCGGCGCGAAGCCCAGGCGGAAGCGCGCGATGGTCTCGTCCGAGAGCCCGCGCCCCTTGAGGTAATCGAGCGCCGCCCGCCCCTCGGGCCGGCGCAGGCGCGCCTCGAACCAGGCGCAAGCGGCCTCGTTGACCTCGTGGATGGTCTCGCGCTGTTTGGCGCGCTCGGCTTCCCGCGGCGAGGCGACGGGAATCGCCAGCCCGGCCTGGCCGGCCAGGCGCTCGACCGATTCGGGAAACGACAGGCCCTCGGCCCGCATGGCGAAGCCGATCACGTCGCCATGGGCGCCGCAGCCGAAGCAATGATAGAAGCCCTTGTCCTCGTTGAGCGTGAAGGACGGCGTCTTTTCGTTATGAAAGGGGCAGAGGCCGACGAACTCCCGGCCGCGCTTGATCAGCTTGACGCGCCGGCCGATCACGTCGGACAGCGCCACGCGGGCGCGGATATCATCGAGAAACTGGGGCGTGAATGCCATCGGCGCCGATCCGGATATTGCATTCTTGCGCCAGCGGGATATTGGCCCAGAGTCGGGCGCATTGCAATTCGAACCTTACCGCGGCGAAGGGGCGCGGCGTTCAGCCCAGCTGTTTCTTGACGATGGCGCTGGCCAGGGCGAAATCCATCCGCCCGGCGTAGCGCTCGCGCAGCGCCGCCATGGTGCGGCCCATGTCCTTGAGGCTGGACGCTTCCAGCTCGGCGATCGATTCGGCCACCGCCGCATTCATCTCGGTTTCCGACATCTGCGCCGGCAGGAAGCGCCGAATAATGTCGATTTCCTCGGATTCCTGCTTCACCAGGTCGAGCCGCCCGCCTTTTTCGTAATGTTCGATGCTCTCGTGGCGCTGCTTCACCATGGTTTGCAGCATTTGCAGGATTTCGGTTTCGTCGATTCCGTCGGCGTTGCCCTTGCCGCGGGCGGCGATGTCGCGGTCCTTGAGCGCGGCGACAATCAGCCGCACCGTCGCCACGACGCGCGTGTCCTTCGCCTTCATCGCGGCTTTCAGTTCTTCGCTCAGGCGTTCGCGCAAATCGGCCTCCCTCGCGCCGTCCCCGGCAAAATCGCGTGACGTTAGCCGAATTCTTTCCGTGGTGTCAAACGCCGGCGCGTTTCTAAGGTGCTGAAAAACAAAAGATTTTCAATAATTTCCCGCTCCAGCCCGAGCCCAAGTTTTGCCTACCAAGTAACTGGATTTGCTGGTAAATCATTGCCTCGTGTCCCGGGTCCGCGCGGACCGCGGAGACCGCCCCCGTACCACCGCGCGGCGCCGCGCGCCGAAGCCGACACGAGAGGATCCCGACCGGATGCCCAGTTCCAACTCGACGGCCGCGCTGGTGCTGGATGACGGCACGGTGGTCTGGGGTCGGGGTGCCGGCGCGCCCGGCATCGCCGTCGGCGAGCTGTGCTTCAACACCTCGATCACGGGCTATCAGGAAATCCTCACCGACCCGTCCTACGCCGGCCAGATCATCACCTTCACCTTTCCGCATATCGGCAACGTCGGCGCCAACAACGAGGATCTGGAAACCGCCAATCCGGCGGCGCGCGGCTGCGTGCTCAGGGCCGACATCAGCGCGCCCTCGAGCCACCGCAGCGCCGGGCACCTCGATGCCTGGCTCAAGGCCAACAATCTGATCGCGCTGACCGGCGCCGATACGCGCAAGCTGACCCGCCGCCTGCGCGACCGGGGCGCGGCCAACGCGGCCCTGGCGCACGCGCCGGACGGCGGCATCGACACGGGCGCGCTGGCCAGGCGGGCGGCCGAGTTTCCAGGGCTCGAGGGCATGGATTTGGCCCTCGAGGTGACCTGCGGCCAGACCTATAATTGGGACCAGACGCCGTGGCGCGAGGGCAAGGGGTTCGGCACGCTCAAGAATCCCAAGCGCCACGTGGTCGCCGTCGATTTCGGCGCCAAGCGCAATATCCTGCGCTCGCTCGCCGGGCTCGGCTGCAGGGTGACGGTGGTGCGGGCCGATGCCGGCGCCGAGGACATACTGGCGCACAAGCCCGACGGCATCTTCCTCTCGAACGGGCCGGGCGACCCGGCGGCCACCGGCCGCTACGCCGCGCCCATGATCCGCGCCCTGATCGCCTCCGGCCTGCCGGTCTTCGGCATCTGCCTCGGCCACCAGATCATGGCGCTGGCGCTGGGCGCCGATACCGTCAAGATGCACCACGGCCACCGCGGCGCCAACCATCCGGTCAAGGATCTGGAGACCGGCAAGGTCGAGATCACCTCGCAGAACCACGGCTTCGTGGTCGATGGCGGCTCGCTGCCCAAGGGCGTGGTACGGACCCACATCTCGCTGTTCGACGGCTCGCTCGAAGGCCTCAAGGTCGAGGGCAAGCCGGTCTTTTCCGTGCAATACCACCCCGAAGCCTCCCCCGGCCCCCACGACAGCCACCATCTGTTCGAACGGTTCGTGGCGATGATGGACG
>CBDVDY010000357.1:0-2747 GCA_965372875.1 uncultured Alphaproteobacteria bacterium
CTGTTCGTGTTGCCGGGGATCGCGACCTGGCTTCCCGGGCTTCTGGCACGCTAGAACCTATCCGGGCCGCGAACGAGGAAGCGGCCGCCCCGGCCCATCCCCGGTTCCGAGTGGAACGCCGGGGAAAGACCGGGAGCGGCCGCTTCTTTATTCTTCCACGGGCGTCCAGTTTCGGACGTCCCGCGCAGGCCGCGTTCGAGCAGGATGAACGCGCGGGCGAGTCTTTACGGAGTGCCCGCCGCGACGGCCTGGTTCAGCTTGGTCGAAACCGAAGAGAACATGGCCGACAGGGACGTGCCCATGGCCTCGAGAGCGACGATACCGGCAACCGACACCAGCGCGGCGATGAGGCCGTACTCGATGGCGGTGGCGCCCGATTCGTCGTGGTAAAGAGCTTTAAGAGTCTTAATCATATTGCGATCCTTTGTTCATGGTCCCGCCGGCGGTTTATTCCGTCGGCGCGTGGGCCAGCTACAGGGACAACCGGATGACCAAGAAAGGATCGTCGAGTCCTTGGCGCCGGTGTCGTCTATGTTGGCCCTTCCGCGATTCGTGTCATCGACACGCGAACGTTCGACATGAGTGCCGGGCTTCGCCTCGGAAAACTCTTCCGAGGCCTGTCGGCCAGTAGCCAAACTGGGCCAAATTTAGGGTCGCGACGTTAACAATTGATTAGTAAATACCCTTAACGCGTTGCAAACATTAGCTAAAATTAGTCTCAAATTCGTCCGTTAATGCGATTTTTCGCGCCATGTTCACGGTTTTCCGGCCGTATCCGCTCTAGCGGCATCTTTTAACAATGGCTTAAGGGCTCGCTCCTAAGGTGGCCCGCGCGGAAATTGGAGCCCCCCGGGAGGGAGCGAGACATGAAGATTCGTCGCGACGGACAGGCGCGGATGGCCGGCAGGGCCACGCACCGCCATATCGAGGGGTGCCGGTTCGGCATTGTCCCCCCCGCGAAGCGAGATGCCCGGCGCCTTCGCACGCTCGCGTCGCGGCTGTTACTTCGTTGGCAGACGGGCGCGCTCGCGGTTCCAAGCTCGGGCGCTCGACGGCTGGCGTCCTAGAATCTTTTCCGACCGGTATCAGGCAATTCCGTTGGGCCCGCGGCGCGCCGCGCGCAAGGCCAGGGCGCGCGCCTGGCGCCGTACAATCATTTCGCGGGTCACCAGACCAGCCCCAACGACCACGCCCAATAGATGCATCGGCACCGGCGCGAAAATGGCCTCGGGAGCCAGCAGCAGCAGTCCGGCCGCGGCGAACAGCCCGCGCATCGTCGGCCCCATTGGCCGGACGAAATACCCGACCACGCCGATCGAGACCAGCCATACGCCAAGGAAGGCGGCGGCCACGATGGGCACGATCGCCTCCGGCTCGCCGATCAACAACAGCTCGGGCGCGGCGACGAAGGCAAACGGGATGACATAGGCCACCCAGCCGAAACGCACCGCGGCCAAGCCGGTGCGCATGGCGTCGGCGCCGGCCAGGCTGGCCGCGGCAAAGGCGGCGATGGCGATGGGCGGGGTGATCATCGACATCAGCCCAAAATAAAGCACGAACAGATGCGCCGCCTTGTCGATGATGCCGACCTCGACGATGGCCGGCGCCACCAGCGCCGCCAGCAGCACGTAGACCCCAAGCGTCGGCATGCCCATGCCGAGGACGATGCACACCGCCGCCGCGCTCACCAGCAGGACCAGCAGATTACCCTCGCCCAACTGGACCAGCGCCAGGGTCAGGCCGAAGCTCAGCCCCGACAGGTTGAGGACGCCGATCGCCAGCCCGGCGGCGGCGGTTATCAGGACGATCTCGACGCAGGTGGTGCCGGTGTCCCGCAGCGCCGCGATCAATTCGCGCGGCCCCATGCGTTTGCCCCGGTATCCGAACAGCACCGAGCAGCCGAGCAGCGTCAGCGCGCCCATCAGCGCCGAAAATTCGGGCAGCTCGTTGCGGAAGAAGAGGTAGTAGATCAGCACCCCGAACGGCAGGGGAAAGTACCAGCCGGATTTGAGCACATCCAAGGCCCGCGGCACCGCATCGGAATCCAGTTTGGCGATCCCGCTGCGCGCCGCCTCCAGATCGACCACGAAGAACAGCGCCGCGTAATAGAGGATCGCCGGCACCAAGGCGACCAGCACCACCTCGGCGTACGGAATCTCCAGAAACTCGGCCATCACGAACGCGGTCACGCCCATGATCGGCGGCATCAGCTGGCCGCCGGTCGACGCCACCGCCTCGATCGCGGCGGCCGTTTCGGCTTTGTAGCCCGAGCGGCGCATCAGCGGGATCGTGATGACCCCGGTGGAGACGACGTTGGAGACCGCGCTGCCCGAAATCGAGCCGAACAGGCTGGAGGCGGTGACCGCGATCTTCGCCGAGCCGCCACGGAACCCCCCCATCAGCGAGTGCGATATCTCGGTGAAGAAGCTGGAGCCGCCGGACTGGAACAAAAGCTGCCCCATGAACACGAAGGCGAAGACGATGGTCGTGCCGATCTTCAGCGGGATGCCCAGAAGCGCCTGGGAATCGAGCGCCAAATTGACGGCGATCGTGCCCATATCCACTTCGCGGCCCTGCAATTTGCCCGGCACATACTGGCCCCACATGGCGAAGGCGAGGAAGGCCAGCAGCATGATCACCAGCGTGTAACCGACGGCGCGCCGCAGGGCCTCGGTAATCAGCACCAGAAGCATCACGCCGACCACGATCGCGTCGAGGGGCTGGTAGGCGATCTCGTTCGCCAGCCG
>CBDVDY010000358.1:0-2731 GCA_965372875.1 uncultured Alphaproteobacteria bacterium
CGGGCATCATCATCGTGCTGCCGCTGACCTTCGTGCTCGACCCGACGATCTCGATAGCGCTGCTGCTCGGCCTCTACGTGGGCGGCATGATGGGCGGCAGCTTCTCGGCCATCCTGCTCAACATTCCCGGCACGCCCTCGGCCTCGGCCACCGCCATCGACGGCTACCCGATGACCGAGCGCGGCGAGGCCGGCCGCGCCCTGGGCGTCTCCATCCTGGCCGGGTTCGCCGGCGGCATGTTCAGCTTCCTGTGTCTCTTTCTGATTGCCCCGAGCCTGGCCGAGCTCGCCCTGCAATTCCACGCCGCCGATCTTTTCAGCCTGGTATTTTTCGGGCTGACCATCATTTGCAGCTTCGCCGCCCGCTCGCTGGTCAAGGGGATGCTGTCGGCGGTGATCGGCCTGTTGATCGTCAGCGTCGGCCTCGACCCGGTGATGGGCACGGCGCGCTTCACCTTCGGCGACGCCGACATGCTGGCGGGCATCCATTTCCTGACCGCGCTGATCGGCCTCTTCGCCATCCCGCAGCTGATCGAGAATCTGCGCGGCCCGTCGGTCGCCGGCGCCGGGAGAATGGCGAGTACGGCGCGCCAATTCGGCTCGATCCTGCCGACGCTGGCGGACCTCAAGGCGATGCGCCTGCCGGTCGCGATCGGCTCGGCGACCGGCGCATTCCTCGGCATCCTGCCGGGAGTCGGCGGGCCGATCGCCGCCTTCATCAGCTACGATTACGCCCGCAAGGCGAGCCGCGCGCCCGAACGCTTCGGCAAGGGCGCGCTCGAAGGCGTGGCGGCGCCCGAATCGGCCAACAACGCGGTAACCGGCGGCGCGCTGATTCCGATGATGACGCTCGGCATTCCGGGCGATCCGGTCACGGCGATCCTGATCGGCGCGCTTCTGGTGCACGGGCTGGCGCCGGGGCCGCTGCTGTTCCTGGAGCGCGGCGATTTCGCCTACACGGTGATCTTCTCGCTGTTCTGGGCGAATATCTTCAACCTGATCATCGCGCTCTTGGGCCTGCGCCTGCTGGTCAAGGTGCTGGCCACGCCCAAGGCGCTGCTGATGCCGATGATCGCGGTGCTCTGCGTGATCGGCGCCTACGCCTTGCGCAATTCCTTCTTCGACGTCTATGTGATGTTCGCCTTCGGCCTCTTGGCCTTGTTCATGCGCTGGCTGGAAATGCCGGTGGTGCCGCTGCTGCTGGCGCTGGTCCTGGGCGGGCAGTTGGAGGAACATCTGCGGGTGGCCTTGACCGCCTCCAAGGGCGACGTCTCGGTGTTCTTCACCCAGCCCTTCAGTCTGCTGTTCCTGTGCCTGTCGGCGCTCTCGGTCGGCTGGTCGCTGCGGACCGCGCGCAAGCACCGGCGGGAGGAAGCGGCCGGCAAACCACCCGAACGAGGGAAGCAGGAGACATGAGTCCGGAACCGGTCCGCGTGGCCGCGCTGGGAATGGGATGGTGGTCGGACGTGCTGGCCGACGCCGCGGCCCGCACCAATGCGCTGGAGATCGTCGCCTGCTACACGCGGTCCGAGGAGAAGCGCCAAGCCTTCGCCGAAAAATACGGCTGCCGCGCGGCCGCGAGTTACCAGGAAATTCTGGCCGACGAGTCGATCCAGGGCATCGTCAACACCACGCCCAACGACGCGCATCTCGAGACCACCCGCGCCGCGGCCGAGGCCGGCAAGCACGTCTTCCTCGACAAGCCCATCGCCAACACGATTGCCGACGCGCGGGCCATCACCCAGGCCTGCGCCGATGCCGGCGTCGTGCTCTCGGTCGGCTACCAGCGCCGGCGCGAGAGCCACTTCCGCTGGATCCAGCGCCGCATCGCCGACGGCGCGTTCGGCAAGCTGGTGCAGGCCGAGGCCAATATCAGCCGCGACCGCGAGGGCAAGATCGACCTGAGCTCGTGGCGCTACCAGTCCGCCGGCATGCCCGGCGGGGTGATGCTGCAGATCGGCATTCATTACGCCGACGTATTGGAAATGCTGATGGGGCCGGTGGTCGAGGTCTCGGGCATGTCGGCGCAACTGGTGCTGCCTGGTGACAACCCGGACGTGGCAAACCTGGTTCTGCGGCACGAGAACGGCGCGATCTCGAACCTGACGGCGAGCTACGCCTCGGCCTCGGAATATTATTTGATGAACATCTACGGCAAGCAGGCCAGCGCCTACTACAACCATTTCGACGGGCTGCGGCACCTGGTGCGCGGCGAGGGGCGGCAGACTCGAATCGATTGCGAAACGAACGACACCATCGCCGAGGAACTGGCGGAATTCGCCGCCTGCATAAACGGCGAGGCCGAGCCCGAGATGGACGGCGAGCGCGCCACCCGGTCGCTGGCCGTGATCCGCGCCGGCGTCAAGTCCGCGCGCGAGGGCCGCGCCGTCACGGTGGCGGAAATCCTGGATTCCGACGGCGAGTAGGCGGGTTCCGACCGGCGGCGGGGCACACGGTCGCGCCAGAGCGATTCATTACGAAATCAGAATGAAAATCGCCTTGAGCGGCGTTATTTCCGCCAGATCGGGTCGGTGAGGCGGGCGAGGAAGGCTTCGTGGGCGGCGATTTCCTCGGCACTCGGCGCATGCGGGCGCGGTGGGCGCGCCGGCCTGCCGGCCATGCCGCCATTCGCCGCGTCCTCGACCGCGTCCCCCGCCGTACCCCTGTCCCCTGGCGCCCGCGCCGCGGCCAGGCCGAGGCTCGGCTGCCGCCCGCCGACGAGCTCGAGATAG
>CBDVDY010000359.1:0-2724 GCA_965372875.1 uncultured Alphaproteobacteria bacterium
CGGATTCGCAAAGCCGTCCTATGGGTACCTTATGTTGGATTCTTACCACTAGCGTCTAACGTCCGAGCACTGGTCGCCTCTGGCGCAACGATGTATCAGGAATTGCGGCGGTCGCATTTTCCCGCTAGTTGCCCGCCGTCCGCGCTTACATCGCTGCTACTTGGCGCCCTGCCGGACAATCGCTATGTCCGCCACGAGCTGAAAAATTGCTACCCGCAGCGCGAGGGCCAGTGACTGTCCGAACCGCACAGCGGTGGCGGCTATATTGACCCCAGCGCTACCCTCGCCGATGTAACGGCTGCCACCAACCTTTTTGCCAGACCGTAAGATATCGGCGCTGAAAATTACCTCTGCGTCATAGCTGAAATACGCTTTGGTCAATATCTTCTCGATATTGCCGGTAACAAGCAACGCTTGTCCCGAAGCGTCGGCGGCGTCTCCACGAGAGGCCGCAAACCCGACATTCTTGAGTTCCAGAATGAGCGCGTTTCTGATCCATTCCGAGACATCGTTGGCGGCCAAAACGTCGGCTGTCTCCATGCCGTAGGTATTTTGCACGAAGCCGATATTTTTCTTGTTCGGGCGGTCGTCCCGGAACGTTCCTACGACCACGCGGCTTTCGGATTTTGCCGGCGGCGCGGCTGCGGGCGTTGCCGCCTGCGCGGACCCGGACGACGGTTTCGGCGGGTAGTCGAGGAAAACCGTGCGGTCGCCAAAGGCGCAGCCCGCGAGCAACAAATATACAATCAGCCCAGCGGCGAAGCGTTGATGCATGACCTACCCAAATTTTGCGATTCGCGGGAGTCTAGCAAAATTTTGCCGCCGAGTGAACCATAGGTGGTTGCCCTGCGGGCATCGCGGTTCTCTCGACGGGATCGGCGAGTGGGCGGCGAACGGAACCCGCGTCGTGCATCGGCGGCAGAAAGCGTGGCCAACGCCCGCCTAGTCCTTCAGATCCTCCCACAGTTCCTTGACGCGCGAGAAGAAGCCTTCGGATTCGGGGCTGGCGCCGCCGCCGGTGTCGTGGAATTGCCTGAGCAGCTCTTTCTGCGGCCTGTCCAGATTGACCGGCGTCTCGACCGCGACCTCGATATACATGTCGCCGCGGCCGCGGCTGCGCAAGATGCTCATGCCCTTGCCCTTGAGCCGGAACTGGCGGCCGCCTTGGGTGCCGGCGGGGATGGTGACGCGGGTACGCGTGCCCTCGACCGTCGGCACCTCGATGGCGCCGCCGAGCGCGGCCGTGGTCATCGGGATCGGCACCCGGCAATAGGTATTGGCGCCCTCGCGCTGGAAGAACGGGTGCGCGGCGACGGCCAGGAAGATGTAAAGATCGCCGGCCGCCGCCCCGCGCATGCCGGCCTCGCCCTCGCCGGCGAGGCGGATGCGGGTGCCGTCCTCGACGCCGGCCGGGATGGTGACGGAAAGCGTCTTTTCCTTGCGCACGCGGCCGCCGCCGCTGCAGGTGGCGCAAGGATTGGCGATGATGCGGCCGCCGCCGTGGCAGCTGGGGCAGACCCGCTCGACCGTGAAGATGCCCTGCTGCGAGCGCATCTTGCCGCGGCCCTGGCAGGCCGGGCAGGTTATCGGCTGCGAGCCCTTGGCCGCGCCGCTGCCGCCGCAATCCCCGCACGATACCGAGGTCGGCACCCGGATGTTCGTTTGCTTGCCCTTGAAGGCGTCCTCGAGCGTGATCTCGAGGTTGTAGCGCAGGTCGGCGCCCCGCGTGGCACCGCCGCCGCCGGCCCCGCGGCCGCCCACGAAATCGCCGAACATCTCGTCGAAGATGTCGGCGAAGCCCGAGGAAAAATTGAAATCGAAGCCGTGCGCGCCAGGCCGCCCAGCCGCGCCGAGACCGCCATTCTCGAAGGCGGCGTGGCCGAAGCGGTCATAGGCGGCGCGCTTCTGGTCGTCCTTGAGGGCGTCGTAGGCCTCGTTGAGCTCCTTGAACTTTTGTTCCGCCGCCTTGTCGCCGGGATTGCGGTCGGGGTGGTGCTGCATCGCCAGCTTGCGGAACGACTTCTTGAGATCGTCCGCGCCGGCGTCGCGCGCCACGCCCAGCACCTCGTAATAGTCCCGCTTGGCCACGCCCTATCGCCCCCGCCGGGCTGTCCCGCCCGCGTCCGTCAATTGGGCGGCGGGCGCCGAGGGACGATCCCGTCTCGTCATAGCCAGCTCGTGCTAGGCGGATTTGCTCTCGTCGTCGTCGACTTCCTCGAAGTCGGCGTCGACCACGTCGGCATCGTCATCACCGGCGGCGGCGCCATCGCCGCCGGAGGCCGCCGCGTCCGGGCCGTCACCGCCGTCGGCGCCGCTCGGCGCGCTTTCCTCGGCCTGCGCCGCCTTGTACATGGCCTCGCCGAGTTTCATGGCCGATTGCGAGAGCGCCTGCGTCTTTTCCTGGATCGCGGACGTGTCCTCGCCCGCCATCACTTCCTTGAGGGCGGCGATGTCGGATTCGATGGCGCCCTTCTCCTCGGCGCCGATTTTGTCGCCGTGTTCCTCGAGCGATTTCTCGGTGGAATGGATCAGCGAATCGGCGTGGTTCTTGGCGTCGACCAGTTCGCGCCGCTGCTTGTCCTCGTCGGCGTGGGCCTCGGCATCCTTGACCATTTTTTCGACGTCGTCGTCCGACAGTCCGCCGGAAGCCTGGATCCTGACCTGCTGCTCCTTGCCGGTCGCCTTGTCCTTGGCCGAGACGTTGACGATGCCGTTGGCGTCGAT
>CBDVDY010000360.1:0-2701 GCA_965372875.1 uncultured Alphaproteobacteria bacterium
GATCGCCGCCGCCATGGTGGTCAACATGATCGTCGCCGGGTTCTCGGGCACCCTGGTTCCGATCGGCCTCGAGCGCCTGGGCGCCGATCCGGCGATCGCCTCCAGCGTCTTCGTGACCACGGTCACCGACGTGGTCGGCTTTTTCGCCTTCCTGGGACTTGCGGCGGCGTTCCTGCTTTAGGGCAGGGGCGGCCGGGGGCGCTTGCCGATGTACCACTCCCAGGGGTCCGGCATGACTCCCATGGGGACCTCGATCACGCTCGGCCCGGCTCGGCCGAAAGCCTCGCCGATCGCCGTTTTCAGCTCCTCCGGCGAGGTCGCGCGGCTGGCCCCGGCGCCGAAGCTCTCGGCCAGGCGGACGAAATCCGGGTTGCGCAGTTCCGAGGCGATGACCCGGCCGCCGTAAAGCTCCTTCTGCATGCGCAGGACGTTGCCGAAGGCGCCGTCGGTGAAGACCACGGCGACGACGCCGATGTTGTGCTGCACTGCGGTCGCCAGCTCCTGGACGTTGAACATGAAGCCGCCGTCGCCGTTGATCGACAGCACCTTCTTGTCGGGATTGGCGACCTTGACGCCGAGCGCGGTGGCGAAGCCGAAACCCAGCGTGCCCTGATAGCCCGACGATATCAGGCTGCGCGGGTGATAGATCGGAAAGCCGAAACGCGCCACGTAGCCGACCTGGGTCAGCTCCTCGACGAAAATGCCATCGTCCGGCAGTACCTCGCGCAGGGCCCGGAGGTAAGCCATCTGAGGGCCCAGCCGGCGCTCCAACTGCTCGGCGTAGGCCGCCTTGTGGGCGATCATCTCGTCTTCGCGGGAGGGACGGCGCTGGTTCCGACTCGCGACCGCGGGTATCAGCGCGGCCAGCGCCTTCTTCGCGTCGGCGACGATGCCGATCTTGGGCCGCATAATGCGCTGGATTTCGGTCGGGTCGATATCGATGTGGATGACCTGGAGCCCGTCGTCGACGCCCCAGATCATGCGCTGCGGCTGCAGCCGGGTGCCGACCGCCAGGATCACGTCGGCGTCGGGCCACAGTTCGCGGCCGGCGAGGCAGAACTGCGCGAGATAGTGCCGGTCGCTGAGGGCGCCCCGGCCGGCCCGGTGCGAGACCACCGGCGCCTGCAGCATCTCCGCCAGCTCGCGCAGTTCTTCTTGGGCTCCGAAGACGCCGCTGCCGACAAAGATCATGGGGTTTTTGGCGCCACCGAGGAGCTCGGCCGCCTCGGTGATGAGTTCCGGGTCGGGCTCGGGCGCCTCGTAGGCCGAGGGCGGGTCGCGCAGATCGACCTCGGCTTCCTGGGTCAGCACGTCGGGCGCCATTTCCACCTCGACCGGGCGGGGCCTGCCGGTGTTGAGCTGCCGGAACGCCTCGTCGACGCGCGCCGGCGCTTGGGCCGGATGGTCGATGCGCTCGGCCCATTTGGTGAGGCCGCGGACCAGGGCCAGTTGATCCGGAATTTCGTGCAGCAGGCCGAAACCGCGGCCGATCGCGGTCGATGGGATTTGGCCGGCGACCGCCAGGACCTGCGCATTGCAGGCGTAGGCGGTGGCGAGCGCGGTCGCGGTGTTCAGCAGGCCCGGGCCGGGCACCACCGTGTAAACGCCGACGCGGCCGCTCGACTGGGCGTAGCCGAAGGCCATGTAGGCGGCGCCCTGCTCGTGGCGCGTGTGGATCACCCGGATCGCGTTGCCTTCGTCGTGAAGCGCATTGAACAGGCCGTCGAGCTGGACGCCCGGCAGCCCGAAGATAGTGTCGACGCCGTGGTTTCGAAGCGATTTGACCAGAGCCTGGCCGCCCGTCATTCGCGCCATTGGTAACCTCCTCTTGCGTGCTTTCGTGCTTGGCCGCACGTTATCCCTTGGCGCCGGCCGGTTCATATGGGCGATCTTAGGGAGCGGGCCGCGCCGGGTCGAGGAATCTCGCGGTATTAGCGCCTCATTCCGGCAGGCCGGCCTCGCGCAGGCCGTCGACGTAGAGGTCCAGTTCCTCCTGGCGCTTGTAGGGTGCGCGGGCGCGCTCGGCGGAAATCGTGAAATTGGGCAGCAGGGTCAGGAGTTCTCCGGCCTCCCACTCGGCGTCCTCGATCCGGCCCAGATGGCCGTAGGCGACGGCCAGGAGTTTGTGGCCGATGGAAAACTCCGGGTTGCGGTTCACCACAGCCTCGAGAGCCTCGGCCGCCTCCGGAAAACGCTTCAAATGTAAATAGATCTGACCCAATATCGTGGAAAAATAGAATGAGTAGTGCGGGTTGAGGCGCATGGCCTTGTCGATCAACTCGAGCCCCTCGCCGGCCCGTCCTGCGTACACCATGACCCAAGCCATCTGGGCGTAGGCGTCGGCGTAGTTGGGGTCGATCTTGATCGCCCGCATGTTGGCGTCGATCGCCTCCTCGAAGCCTCGCTCCCGCAGGAACACCGTGGCCATGGCGAAGTGAACCTCGCGCAGGTTGGGATCGAGTTCGATTGCGGCTTCGCCGTGTTTCTTGGCCAGTCGGAGAGTCTCTTCGGGCGTGGCCGTCCAACCGGATAGCAGCTCCGTGGCATAGCTAAAGGCGAGATCGGCGTGGGCGCGGGCGAAATTCGGGTCGAGCGCGAGCGCCCGCTCGAAGTAGTCGCGCGACAGGCGGTTGTCCTCCGGCGTGTAGCGCCGCAGGCGCTCCAGGCCGCGCAGCAGCATGTCGTAGGCTTCGGGGCTGAC
>CBDVDY010000361.1:0-2669 GCA_965372875.1 uncultured Alphaproteobacteria bacterium
CGGTGCGCTTCGCCATCGACCGCGCCGGGCTGGTCGGCGCCGACGGCCAGACCCACGCGGGCTCGTACGACATCGCCTATCTCGGCTGCCTTCCCGGATTCGTCATCATGGCCGCCGCGGACGAGGCCGAACTGGTGCACATGGTGGCCACCGCCGCGGCGATCGACGACGGGCCCAGCGCCCTGCGCTATCCGCGCGGCGAGGGCATCGGCGTCGACATGCCGGAGATGGGCGTACCGCTCGAGATCGGCCGGGGCCGCGTGGTGCGCGAAGGCAACGCCGTGGCCATCCTGTCGTTCGGCGCGCGGCTCCCGGAATGCCTGAAGGCGGCCGACGATTTGGCCGCCCATGGCCTCAGCACGACGGTGGCCGACGCCCGCTTCGCCAAGCCGCTGGACACGAATCTGGTGCGCCAGTTGGCCAAGGAGCACGAGGTGCTGATCACCATCGAGGAAGGCGCGATCGGCGGCTTCGCGGCCCAGGTCATGCAGTACCTCGCGCTCGACGGCGCGCTCGATGCCGGCGTCAAGATCCGGCCGATGACGCTGCCCGATTACTTCGTCAACCACGACAAGCCGGAAAAGCAATACGAAGCCGCCGGCCTCGACGCCGCCAGCATCGTCGCCACCGCGCTCGCCGCGCTCGGCCAGGAAAAGCTCGTGGAGGCCGGCAAGCGAGCGTGAGACAGCGTTCGGGGTCGCACGGGTTGGCGGCGATCCCTAAATCAACGGCATGAGCAGTGTTTTCCGCCCGGGCAAAGGCAGACGGCGCGTCGACCAGCTCCTGCACGAGCGCGGGCTGGCCGAATCCCGCACCCGGGCGCAGGCCCTGATCATGGCGGGACAGGTCTATTCCGGCGAACAACGCATCGAGAAATCGGGCCAGACGCTGGCTTCCGACGCCCCCCTGGAGGTGCGCGGGGCGGCCCACCAATGGGTCTCGCGCGGCGGCGTCAAGCTCGCCCACGCGCTCGACCATTTCGCCATCGACCCGGCGCGCCGGGTGGCGCTCGACATCGGCGCCTCGACCGGCGGATTCACCGACGTGCTGCTGGCCCGGGGCGCGGCCCGGGTCTACGCCGTCGACGTGGGCTACGGCCAGCTCGACTGGGCGCTCAGGCACCATCCCGACGTGGTCGTCCTGGAGCGCCTGAACGCCCGCTATATCGCCGCCGCCAACGTGCCCGAGCCGGTCGATTTGATCGTCTGCGACGTCAGCTTCATCGGCCTGCGCACGGTGCTGCCGGCGCCGCTGGCGCTGGCCGCACCGGGGGCGCGGCTGGTCGCCTTGATCAAGCCGCAGTTCGAGGTCGGCCCCAGCAAGGTCGGCAAGGGCGGCGTGGTGCGCGATCCCGAATTGCACGAGGCCGTGTGCGCGGCGATCTCCGGCTGGATCGGCGAGCAGCCGGGCTGGGCGGTCGCCGGTATCGTCGAAAGCCCGATCAAGGGCGCCGAGGGCAACAAGGAATTCTTCGTCGCCGCCCGCCGCGACGGCGACTGATGCCGGCGCACGGCGGCGGTGGTGGCGGCGGGGAATTTACCGTCGAAATCGACGGGATCGGGGCGCGCGGCGACGGCATCGCCCACAGCCAATCCGGAGAACGGCTTTTCGTGCCCTTGACCGTGCCGGGCGACCGGGTGCGCGTCAAAATCGACGGGTCGCGCCGCGGCGGGCTTTCCGGCACGGCGACCGAATGGCTGACGCAAGGGCCCGGCCGCGCGGCGCCCGCGTGCCGGCATTACGGAGAATGCGGCGGCTGCGCGCTGCAGCACTTGCACATTGAGACCTACGCGGCATGGAAGCGCGGACTGATCGAAACCGCGTTGCGGCATCATGGCGTCGCCGCGCCGGCGATACTTCCCCTGGCGCGCACGCCTCCGGGCCGCCGCAGGCGCGCCGATTTCAAAGCGGTGCGCAGACACAATGGCGTCGCACTCGGCTTCAACGCAAGGCGGTCGCATCGCCTCGTGGATCTGTCGGAATGTCCGATATTGCGGCCGGAAATCGCCGCGCTGATGCCGGCGCTGAAATCCCTTATCGCCGATTCTCTGCGGCCGGGCGACCGGGCCGAGTGTGTCGTGACCATGACCGACGGCGGTCTCGACATGGTGCTGTCCGCCGCCGCCGAACTCGACGCCGCCGCGCTCGCACGACTGGCGGAATTCGCCGAGGCGGTCGATCTGGCGCGCCTGTCCCACCGGCATACAAAGGAATCGCGCGCCGAGGTTCTGATCGCGCGGCGTCCGGCGCGCATGGTGTTCGGCGGTATCGGCGTCGAGATCGCGCCGGGTGCGTTTGTCCAGGCGAGCGCCGAGGGCGAAGAAGCGCTGGTCGCCTTCGCTGGTGAAGCGCTGGCTGGCGCCGGCCGCATCGCCGATATTTATGCCGGCTGCGGCACCTTTGCCTTGCCGTTGTCGGAGACGGCGCGGGTTCACGCCATCGACGGCGACGGCAACGCGATCGGCGCGCTCGAATCCGCCGCCAGGAAAGCCGGGCGCACCCAGGTAACGGCCGAAATCCGCGATCTGGCGGAGCAGCCGCCCGACGCCAAATCCCTGGGCGCGTACGATGCCGTCCTGTTCGACCCGCCACGCTCGGGCGCCAAGGCGCTGGCGGCGGAAATCGCCAAATCCACCGTGCCCCTGGTCTGCGCCATATCGTGCAGTCCC
>CBDVDY010000362.1:0-2636 GCA_965372875.1 uncultured Alphaproteobacteria bacterium
CGGGCACGGATTATCTGATCCGCTTTACCTGCCCGGAATTCACCGCGCTGTGCCCGATCACCGGCCAGCCCGATTTTGCCCATCTGGTGATCGACTATGTGCCCGACGCGCGCATCGTCGAGAGCAAATCGTTCAAGCTCTACCTCGCCAGTTTCCGTAACCACGGCGCCTTTCACGAGGCCTGCACGATTGCCGTCGCCAAGCGGCTCGAGGCCGAGTTGGCGCCGAAATGGCTGCGCATCGGCGGCTACTGGTATCCGCGCGGCGGCATGCCGATCGACGTGTTCTATCAAAGCGGCGAGCCGCCGGCCGGAATCTGGGTGCCGGACCAGGGCGTCGCCCCCTATCGTGGCCGCGGCTGATCCCGCGCGGAAGATGGGCCTCGAGCCCGATCCAAAATCGGCGATCCGCGAGGAAGCGCTGCGCCTCGGCTTCGACGCGGTGGGCTTCGCTTCCGCTGACTACGGCGCCAACGCCAAGCCGCACCTCGAGGCGTTCATCGCCCAGGGCCGCCACGGCGACATGGACTGGATGGCGCGGACGGCGGCGCGGCGCGGCGATCCGAAAGAGCTTTGGCCGGAGGCGCGGTCGGTCATCGTCCTGGGCCTGAATTACGGTCCCGCCGACGACCCGCTGGCGCTGCTTTCGCGGCCCGATTGCGGCATGATCTCGGTCTACGCGCGCGGGCGCGACTATCACGACGTGTTGAAGAAGAAACTCAGGGCGCTGGCGCGATGGATCGGCGAGACCTTCGCCTGCGAGGTCAAACTGTTCGTCGACACGGCGCCGGTGATGGAAAAACCCGCCGCCGCGCGCGCCGGGCTCGGCTGGCAGGGCAAGCACACCAACCTGGTGTCCACCGCGCACGGCTCGTGGCTGTTCCTGGGCGAGATTTTCACCAGTCTCGAGCTTTCGCCCGATTCGCCCGGCGAGGATCGCTGCGGCTCCTGCCGGCGCTGCCTCGACGTCTGTCCGACGAAGGCGTTTACCGCGCCTTACCGGCTCGACGCGCGGCGCTGCATCTCCTACCTGACGATCGAGCACAAGAGCCACATCGCCCGCGAGTTCCGCGCCGCCATGGGCAACCGCATCTATGGCTGCGACGATTGCCTGGCCGTTTGCCCGTGGAACAAGTTCGCCACGTCCACCGCCGAGCCCGCCCTGGCGCCACGCGATGAATTGACCGCGCCCAGGCTCTCCGAGCTCGCCGCGCTGGACGATTCGGCGTTTCGAGAATTGTTCTCGCGCTCGCCGGTCAAGCGGCTTGGCCGCGACCGCTTCGTCCGCAACGTGCTGATCGCGCTCGGCAATTGCGGCGATTCGCGGCGGGCGGACGCGGCCGAGGCGCGTCTTGGCGACGCTTCGCCCCTGGTCCGCGCGATGGCGGTGTGGGCGCTGGCGCGGCTGCTCGACGAAGGCGCGTTCGCTTCATTGCGCGAGAAGCATATCGCGGGCGAAACCGACCACGACGTGTGCGACGAGTGGCGCGCGGAATGGCGAACCGAAGGCGGGGCCATCGCCGCCGATTGACGTGCGTCAATGCGCGAACCAGGCTTATTTGCCAAGTATGGGTGACGCTGGCGCACCGCGTGCGCGCCGGCGAGCACACCTGCAACATTTAGGGAGATGACGATGCGATCATCGTTGATGCGCGCGGTCGCGCTGGCGGCGATTGCGCTGCCGTTGGCGCTGCCGGCCTGTACCACCCTTGGGCCCGACGACAAGGCGCTGCTCGAGCAGAGCGTGAGCGCCGCGGAGGCGGCCAAGACGGCGGCACGGGCCGCCCAGGCGGACGCCGAACGCGCGGCCAAGGCGGCCGAGGAAGCGGCCGCGGCGGCCAAGTTGGCGGCCGAGAAAGCCGACCGCATCCACCGGCAGTCGTTGCGGAAGTAACGTCCCGCGATCCAGGCTGGGGATTACGGTCGAGTGATTGGCGCCGGCACGCCGTTGCGCGTGGTGGCCGCGCGCTCGACCGCCCGCCAGTCGATGCCGGTCCAGCCGGTTCCATGGGGACGCGCCCGGGCGGCGGCGGCGATTTTTTCGCGCAGGCGGTCGACCGGTCGGGGCGTGAAGGAACCCGTCGCTTCGAACTCGTCGGCCTGTGCCTGGGTCGGATGAATTTCCAGATAGAGGCGTCCCTTCGACCAACCGAGTTTCACGGGCTGGTCGACGATTGTGACCTTCGTGCCGATGGGCGCGGCGGCGAACAAGGCGGCGATGTCTTCGGGATAGAGGCGGATACAGCCGTGGCTCACGCGCCGGCCGATCCCGGCCGGTTTGTTGGTGCCGTGGATGACGTAGCTTTTCCAGCCGAGGTCGAGGGCGTGGGCGCCCAGCGGATTGTCGGGGCCCGGCGGCACCGCGGCGGGCAGATGGGGCTCCGCCTTGCGGATCGAGGCCGGCACGGTCCAGACGGGGTTGCGCCGCTTGCCGACGATTCGGGTGCGCCCGCTGGGCGTTTTCCAACCCTCGACGCCGACGCCGATGGGATAGCTCCGCGCCGGGTCGCCGCTGGGCGGAAAGAAATACAGGCGCTGCTCCGCGAGGTTGATGACGATGCCCTGGCGCGGTGCGTCGGGCAGCAGCCGGGCGGTGGGGAGGGTCAGCGCTACCCCCGCTCCGGGCACCCACGGATC
>CBDVDY010000363.1:0-2635 GCA_965372875.1 uncultured Alphaproteobacteria bacterium
TGCGAATGGTGCGGACCCGTTCGGCGTTGAGCGCGTTCACCTTCCGCTGCAGTTTCGGGATGATGTACATCTGCAGCGGATACAGGGCGATCGCCGCCGCCCCGAGTAACGGGTCCTGCACGAAAATGAAACCCAGATAGGTCAACAGGATGCCGCCCATCAGCGCGGGCAGGGAAAAGGACTCGCCGATGAATTCCCCCAACGGCTGGGTTTCGGCCGTGATCATCGGGATGATCTCGCCCTGCGCGGTGCGCTTGAAGTGCGGCAGCGGGAAGCGCAGCACGCGGCTGTACAGCTCGTAGCGGAAGCGGCGCAGCATGCGCTCGCCGACGGTCCCGCTATAGACGTTGATGACGTACTTGAAGCCGCCATTGGCGATGACCAGGACCAGGTACAAGGCGCACAACATAAACAGGTAGGAAATCTGCGTCAGTTCGAAGCCCAGGAACGATTGCGGGATGTTTTGCCCGCCGATGGCCTCGTTCACGATTCGCTTGGGAATATCGAGCGAGACGTAGACGATCGGCATCGACGCGGCGGTCAGGAGGATCAGGAGGATCTGGTCCCTGGCGCTGTGTTTCAGGATGTATCGGTAGAAGGAAGTTTCCATCGGTGGGTTCGAACCGGTCCGAATTGGTTGCGCATGGTCTCGATCCGGATCTGCTCCAGCCGCCGGACGGCATAGCATAGACGCTTATAATTGCTTTTGAAAACGGGCAATTGGCTGATACGCTGCCGCGAACCTAGAATAATAGGCCATGTACAACGGGAGGGGTGCCGGGCGATGACCGACCGGTTGGCTGGCGCGCGGATTCTGATCTACAGCCACGACACCTTCGGCCTCGGCCATTTGCGCCGCTGCCGGACCATCGCCCATTCGCTGGTCGAGCGGTTCAAGGGGCTGTCGGTGCTGATTCTGTCGGGCTCGCCGATCATCGGCAGCTTCGATTATCGGGCGCGCGTGGATTTCGTGCGCATACCCGGGGTCATCAAGCTCTATAACGGCGAGTACACCTCGCTCGGCCTGCATATCGACCTCGAACAGACCATGGCCATGCGTTCGGCCATCATCCGTCAGACGGCGGAGACCTTCGCCCCCAATCTGTTCCTGGTCGACAAGGAGCCGCTGGGACTGCGCGGCGAGGTGCGGGACACGCTGACCATGCTCAAGGCGCGTGGCGCCACGCTGGCCTTGGGGTTGCGCGACGTGATGGACGATCCCGAGACGCTCGCCGCCGAATGGCAGCGCAAGGACGTCTTGCCGGCGCTCGAGGACGTCTACGACGAGATCTGGGTTTACGGCCTGGAACAGATATGCAATCCGCTGGCCGGCATCGACGTGTCCGCCGCGGTATCGCGCAAGACGATCTTTACCGGCTACCTGCCGCGCAGCGTGCCGCAGGCGACGACGATCCGGCCGGCGATCGAAATGTCCGAGCCCTATGTGCTGGTCACCGCCGGCGGCGGCGGCGATGGCGAGGAGATGATCGACTGGGTGCTCGACGCCTACGCGCGCGAGCCCGGCCTGCCCTATGGCGCGCTCCTGGTGCTCGGCCCCTTCATGCAGCCCGCCACGCAGCAGCGGCTGCAGGCGCGCGCCGCGCGGCTCGACCGGGTCGAGGTGATTACCTTCGACACGCATCTCGAGATACTGATGGCCGAGGCCGAGGGCATCGTCGCGATGGGCGGCTACAATACGTTTTGCGAGATATTGTCGCTCGACAAGCCGGCCCTGATCGTGCCGCGCTCGAAGCCGCGCCGCGAGCAGTTGATCCGGGCCTCGCGGGCGGCCGAACTCGGTCTCGTGCGGATGCTCGACGGCGACGGCGACCGCGATCCGGCGATCATGGCGCGGGCGCTCATGGACATGCCGTTGCAGAAGAAACCGTCGCAGGTCGTCATGCCGGGCCTGCTCGACGGCCTTAACAGCATCAACCGCCTGGTCGAGCGCGGGTTCGACGCGCAGCGCCGCCCGGCCTTGACCGTCGCGCAAAATCCCTGAGGCAATGCCGGGCGCCGTCGCCTTCGTGGTCAAGGGTTATCCGCGTCTTTCCGAGACCTTCATCGCGCAGGAAATATTGGCGCTCGAACGGCGCGGGCTCGACATCCGCATCGTCTCGTTGCGCCATCCGACCGAGGACAAGCGCCATCCGATCCACGACGCGATCACGGCACCCGTCCTCTACCTGCCCGAATATCTGCGCGACGATCCGGCCCGGGTGCTGGCGGCCTGGCGCGCCGGACGGCGGCGGCCCGGCTATCGCGCCGCCCGCGCGGCCTGGCTCCGGGATGTGCGGCGCGATCCGACGCCGAACCGCGGGCGCCGGTTCGGCCAGGCGCTGGTGCTGGCACACGAATTGCCGGAAGGGGTCGATCATTTGCACGCCCATTTCCTGCATACCCCGGCCTCGGTGGCGCGCTACGCGGCGATGATCGCGGGGCTGAGGTGGAGCTGTTCGGCCCACGCCAAGGATATCTGGACCAGCCCCGACTGGGAGAAGCGCGAAAAGCTCGCCGACGCGGAATGGTTCGCGACCTGCAGCGCCTTCGCGCGCGATCATCTGGCGGCGCTGGCGCCGGCGCCGGGGCGCGTCGAGCTGGCCTATCACGGCCTCGATTTCGCGGACCTGCCGCA
>CBDVDY010000364.1:0-2601 GCA_965372875.1 uncultured Alphaproteobacteria bacterium
CCCACGTCCTTGCGAACAACAGATTTTGAGGCCGTCGCGTTTACCGATTCCGCCACGCCCGCTAATCTTTACTGCCCCCACCCCGTAACCACCTCAGTATCGCCCCGAGGCGCGAAACGCATCGGTCTTTTGAGTCTGCCGCGTCTGCTTATTCCTCCCCGGGAGCGATTAGAGCAGCTTCCTGAACTCCTCGACGCCGAGGCCCGCGTCGGTCACGATTCCGCCCATGGTATAGGCGTTGATGGGATCGCTGCGTGGGATGGTAAGAAAACGGTTCCCGTCGGACATCACCACTTGCTTGCGGCCTTCACGAACGACCCGAAAGCCGGCCCGTTCGAGGGCACGAATGGCCCGGCGGTGGTTGACGCCCGGGATCTTGGGCATCGCTAATCGGCCACCTCGACTTCCCGAACATCTTCGCCAACAAGTGTTCCGGCAACGGCGGCCTGATATTCTGCGATGGCATCACGGATGTTGCCGATGGCCTCGGCCTCGGTCACACCCTGGGACCAGCATCCAGGTAAACCCGGGCAACTGACGCTATAACCTTCGTCGCTTTGTCTGAGGACCACTTTGTACTTCATGCTCACCAAATCCGTGACCGTCCGAATCGGATCGAACCAAGATCACAGTAAATGTTCAGCCCGGGCAATTCCACGGCGAATGACGACAGTTGGGACTTTCAGCCGATGTGCATTGGTGCCCCCGGGGAGACTCGAACTCCCACGTCCTTGCGAACAACAGATTTTGAGTCTGCCGCGTCTACCAATTCCGCCACAGGGGCCCAGGCGCGCCGCCGATCGAGGCGCGCGAGCCAGATATTAGTGCCGTGGCGGACCGGGTCAACCGCTTCGGCGCGGCCGGCCTCTCCGCGTGGCTCCAGGAGCGTTGCGCGCTGAGTCCGGGGCTGCTACATCCCGGCCATGCTGCAACGCCTGTACGACTGGACCATGGGCCTGGCCGCGCATCCACGGGCCCTGTGGGCGTTGGCGGCGGTGTCTTTCGTCGAAAGCTCGGTCTTCCCGATCCCGCCGGATATCCTGCTGATCCCGATGGTGCTGGCCGACCGCCGGGCGGCGTTCAGGATCGTGCTGGTCTGTACCACGGCCTCGGTGCTGGGCGGGCTGGCGGGCTACGCCATCGGCTATTTCCTGTACGAGGGCGTGGGCAGGCCGCTGCTGGAATTCTACGGCTACGCCGAACGCTTCGCCGAATTCAGCGAGATGTACAACGAATGGGGCGGCTGGATCGTCGCCGGCGCCGGGATCACGCCCTTCCCCTACAAGGTCATCACCATCGCCAGCGGCGTCACCCAGCTCGACCTTCTGACCTTTACCGTGGCCTCGGTGCTCTCGCGCGGCCTGCGCTTCGCGGTCGAGGCGGCGATCCTGTGGTATTTCGGCCCGCCGGTGCGCGGCCTGATCGAGCGCAATCTCGGCCTCTTCGCCAGCGTATTCTTCGTCCTGCTGTTCGCCGGCTTCGTGGTCATCCGCTACGCTCTTTGAGGCCGAGGCCGCGTCCCGGTTGGAAATCCTGTTCAGGCGTTTTCGAGACCGAAGGTTTTTATCGTTTCGAGCAGCTCGGGCCAGGCGGGTTCCTCGGGAAGAATCACGTGGTTCTGGCTCTCCAGCATAACGAACTCCGAATTCGCGATGCCGGCGGCGAGTTCCCGCCCTTGATCGAGTGGGTGCACGCCGTCGTTTCGAGCATGAATGACGAGGGTCGGGCAGGCAACCTTGTGCAAAAGATCGCTCACGTCGAAATCGTCGACTGCGATCCTCAGCTTGACCGCATTTTCCGGCGAAGCCGACCGCCGCTGGAGTTCGACCGCCGCCTGTATCTGCTCGTGCGTCGCATTCGGCATGTACATTGACGTGAAGGCGTTGATGAACGGGCTGCCCTCTTTTCCCCAACCGTGGCGCATCAGCGTGACCAACGCTTCGCCCTGCTCGCTTTCGCCCGCCGCTTCCCGTCGCGTACGGCCGTGGGAAAATCCGCCATGAAGGATGAGAGCGCGTACCCGGTCCGGGTGACGCGCCGCGAACGCAACGCCAACCGGCGCGCCTTGTGAAAGGCCATAAAGCGCAAAGGTGTCCAGTCCCGTCGCATCCACGACGGCTTCAAGATCGCCGACAAATGAGTCCAAGGTCAGACTATCGACCGACCAATCGGACAGGCCTTGGCCGCGTTGATCGTATCGCGTCAAAGCAAACGTCTGGCCGAGCTCATTGAGAAATTGGCGCCTGACCGGGTTATGCCACTCCAACTCGAGATGGCTCAACCAGTGCCCGACCCGGACCAGCGGGGGTCCATCGTCGGTCCCGGTCGTCGCATAGGCGATACGGGTGCCATCCGCGGACCGGCAAAAGCGAATTTTTTGCGTGGCTTCCGGGCTCGCCCCGACGTCGGACCCGGTAATACTGCCGTTCGAATTGGCCGCCCGCGAGGCGGCATCCCCGGCCGGCGCCCCGGCGCCATCAACCGTGACTTGGGCGACAAATCGGAAGCCACGTCGAGGAATTGTCTTGATGAAGTCCTGCGTCTTGCCGCTGTCGCCGAGCGCCCGGCGGACGGCGTTGATCCGGGCGCTGATGGTGGCGT
>CBDVDY010000365.1:0-2539 GCA_965372875.1 uncultured Alphaproteobacteria bacterium
GCCGGCACGATCACTTCGTCGCCGGGGCCGACGCCCAACGCCAGGAGCGACAGATGCATCGCCGTCGTGCAGGAAGAGGTGGTGACGGCAAAGGCCGCGCCGATGCGCGCGGCGAACAATTTTTCGAACTCGGCGCAGCGCGGCCCATGCGTCAGGATGTGACCGTCGAGAACCTTGGCCACCAGCGCCTTCTCCTCGGCGCCGAGGATGGGCCGGCCGAAGGGGATGTCACGAGCGGTTGCGGAAGCGGAGCGCATCGTGGGTTTTCCGGGGGGTGTCATCCGACGGCGCGGCTCAGAGGATGTAATCGACCTTGACCGGGCGGCCGGATTGCACCGAATCCCAGACGGCGAAACACACGTCCATCACCCGGAACACGTCGGTCGCATCGACTTCGGGCCGGCCGCCGCCGCGGATCGCTTCGATAAAGCCCGGAATCAGGCCGCCCTTCTCCATGTCGGGCGCGTAGGGCGTGGCGATGGCCGATTCGTCGGCCGGATCGTCGCCGGAAAACAGCCTCGCGTCGCCCAGTTCGTTCACGAAGGTGCGCTTGGTGCCATAGACGTTCAGCGCGTGGAACTTGGTGCGCTGGGGCGCCAGCGTGGTCGCGCATTTTGCCAGGCAGCCGCCGCCGAACCGCATCAGGGCGACGATGGTGTCGGGATAGCGATAGAGGCTGCCGCGCGTCGGCACGTCGGTGCCCATGGCCGTGACCTCGGTGATCTCGTCCCCGGCCAGCCAGCGCATCAGATCGACGAGGTGGATGCCGCCGCCGTAGAAGGTGCAGTAGAAATCCATCTTGCCGCGCCAGCCCTCGGTGATCTTCCACAGGATCTGATGCAGATAGTCCCCTTCCAGGTAAAAAAGATCGCCGAACTCGCCGGCATCGATCATCCGCTTGATCTCGCGGACCCGTGGGCTCATGCGCAGGATCAGATTCGAGGTCAGGAGCCGGCCGCTGTCGGCGAACGCCCGATGGACGCCTTCGGCCTCGCGCCGGTGCAGCACCAGCGGCTTTTCGACCATCACGTGTTTGCCGTTGGCGAAGGCGGAGATCAATTGCTCCGCGTGGCAATCGTCGTAGGAGCAGATCGAAACCACGTCGATATCGCCGGCCTCGGTGATCGCGCGGTAGTCCGGCCCACGCCGGGCGACGCCGTAACGGTCGCCGATCTCGTCGAGCCGCGCCGGGTCGATATCGCAGATTGCCGCCACCTCGACGCCGGGGATCGCCTGATAGGCGCGCAGGTGCGCTTCGCCGACGCCGAGCCCGATCACGCCGGCCCGCAGCTCACGCATCCGCGGACCTCTCGGCCGGCGGCGTGGCCGATCCACGATTGTGGCTGAAAGATAATAATATCAATGGGATAGAAATTTCGGCGGCGGTGTCCGGGCACGCTACCGCAGGCCGGGTGAACGATGTTCAACCGCCCTGGCGCCCCCTGGTTTGGGTGGAACGCGCATTGTTCATGACACGAACGCTACTGTCAAGCACTCGTTCGTTACCTGAACATTAACGAATCCGGGGCTTACCGGCGATTTCGAGGGCCGGAAAACGACCCGGCGGGATGGCGGTGGTATTTCGTTCTGAAATCGTAATAAAACACCGTTCTGTGCCGTCGCGGGTGGGACTTGTTGCCGCCGCGCGCCAAGCGGTTGGGCCCCTCAGCGCCCCTTGATGGCGATGGTCTGCACGGTAACCACGTTGCTGAAAACCTTGGCCAGCCAGCGGCCAACCACGGGCAGCCGCACCAGCCTGTCGATGATCTTGCGGTACAGCGGGTTCACGTCGGGATCGTAGTTCTCGAAATTGTAGGGCTCGAGCAGGCGCTCCAGGGTCAAATCGCGGTATTCCCCGATATGCCGGGCGATCTGGCGCCGGTGATAAAAAGGCGAGCGGAGGAACACATAGCTCCCGTAGTGCCTGGCGTAGGTGAAACCGTGGTGCAGCATGAACTTGCGCCGCTCGAAGGATTTGAACACGCCGTATGCCAGCGGCTTCAATGGCCGCGGGAAAAGGTGGGCGAACCAGGTCCGGCTGTGCGAATCGAAGGGGATGAACGCGTGCGGCAGCTCGTGAAAGGCGCCGCCCCCGGGCTTCAGGACGCGGCCTTCCTCGGAATAATAAAGCTCGATCAAGTCGTCGCCGACGTGTTCGAGCACCTGATTGCTGATCACGAAATCGAAGGTTCGGTCGGCGAACGGCAGGCGGCCGCCGTCGGTGGTCACGAAACGGGCTTCGGCGATGCCGAATATCTCGTCGACGATGCGGTTCAGGTGCTCGACCGGGTCGTTGACGTTGACGCCGAAGACGTTCCGATAGCCGAGCGCCGCCAGATACATGACGTTGAGGCCGCTGCCGCATCCGTGATCGAGCAGATAAATCGCGTCCGGCGGCCGGTCTCCCTGGATCTCGCGCAGCACGCGAACCATCATGCGGGCGTGTTCGGGTACCTCGTCTCTGGTCTTCCCGGCCTGTCCGGCGAACTCGGCCCACGGGTCCGCGATCGGCGCATCCTCGCGGCACGCTTCCAGCAGC
>CBDVDY010000366.1:0-2517 GCA_965372875.1 uncultured Alphaproteobacteria bacterium
CTCGGGCCCGAGCGCGCGCAGCGTGGTCGCCGGGTGAAAGGTGCCGGCGCCCACCTCCATGTCGTAGGGCTGCAGGATGACGCAGCCGCGCGCCGCCCAGAAGGACTGCAGCGTCAGGATCAGGTTCTGGAATGAGGTGTCGGAAGCGGCTTTCTTGCTCATCTTCGGCTGACTTCAGGCGGCGCGCCGGTATCGCGGCGCCATTCATAGCGGCGTCGGGAAAATCTGAACATGGGTATAATCCCTGGCCCCGCCGAGACTCAAGGGAAATAGCCGGGAATCAAGCCTCTATGGGGCAATCGGCGCGGTCGCAGGAAGCGGCCCCGGCGGCGATATAGATCTCGCACACCGGGCACAGGCTCATGTTCTGCGTCTGGCCGCCCTTTTCGGCGGCCTTGAGCTCGGCCTTGCGCCTGGCCTCGAGCCGGCCCAGGAACTTGAACCCATACCAGACCGCCGCGATGATGGCGGCCAGAACCAGGAGCTTGGGCAGGGAGAATCCGAACATTCGGCTTTCTTAGAGGACGGGCGGCGGCGCGGTCAAGCGCGGCGGCGCCCGACCCGCCGGAACATCACAACCCGAAACGGCTCCACAGCAGCCGTTCTTCGACCGCGCCGATGGCTTGGCCGACCCAATCGCCGGGCTCGGGCCGCGCCATGGTAAAGCCGAACCGCCTGCGCGCCCAGCTTCGGCGCGGCGATATCACCCGCATCCGCACGTCCTCGCCGAACCGGTCGCGCAGCACCGTGCGCAAATCGCCGATGCCGTCAACCAGCCCCAGCTCGCGCGCCCGCCGGCCGGTCCAGAAAGCGCCGGAGAAGACCTCGTCTTCCTCGGCCGGCTTGAGCTTCTTGCCGCGCCGGCTCTTGACCAACTCGATGAAACTGGCATGGATATCGGCTTGGATGGATTTGAGCCGTTCCACGTCGCCGGGCTCCTCCGGCTTGAAGGGGTCGAGGATCGCCTTGTTCTTGCCGGCGGCGTGCAGGCGCCGCTCGATACCGTAGCGCGCGATCAACTCGGAGAAGCCGAAGCCCGAACTGACCACGCCGATCGAGCCGATGATCGAATTCTCGTGCGCGTAAATCTCGTCGCCCGCGCAAGCCAGCCAATAACCGCCCGAGGCCGCCACGTCCTCGGTGAAAACCAGAATGGGGACATTTTTTTCTTCGGCCATGGCGCGGATGCGCCGGTGAATCAGGGCCGACTGCACGGGCGAGCCACCCGGCGAATTGATCGCCAGCGCCACGGCCTCGAGGCGCCGCGCGCGGAAAGCACGGTCGATCACCGGCGCCAGCCCCTGCAGCGTCATGCCGGCGCGCAGCGGCCCCAGGCGGCCGATCACCCCGGCGAGGCGGATCACCGAAACCACCGGCGCGCGGGAAAACCGGCCGATCACCGCCCGCCGTCCGCTTTGTCGTGCAATATCATGGATCTAAGATAGGGTTCGAAGCCGCCCGTGCCAACCATGAGCCAGCCGCGCGAATCGACCTTCAACGATTCAGATCGAGCGCCGCGCCGCCGCGCAGCACCGCGTCGGCCGCTTCGGTATAACCACCGTCGCCGGTATGCAACGCCAGACCGGGCGCGAGCCGGGGCTCGGGGGATTCGGCCCCCGCGCCTTTCCTGGCCTGGACGATTACCCGCTTGGCGGCCCGGCCCTTGGCCGGCAGCAGCGGCAGCATCACCAGATCGCCGGCGCCCTTCGCCAGCGCCGCGATCACCTCCGCCGCCCGGTCGGCCCGGTGGATCAGGGTGACGGTGCCGCCGGCGCGCGCGATCGACAGGCAAAACCCGATCCAGGCGGCGAGATCGGCGTCGCCCTCGACGTTGGCGGCGGCCTTGCCGGGATCGGGCGACGGCCGCGCGCCGGCGGCCGGCAAATGCGGCGGGTTGGCCATGACATGGTCGTACAAGTCGGCGGGCGGTACTTCGGCCAGTGCCGCGGGCGGGCGGGCCACGTCGCCCGCGACGATCTCGATCCGGCCGCTCAAATCGTTCAGTGCGACGTTCTCGCGGGCCAGGCGCAGGTGTTCGCCGAACAGTTCGAGCCCGGTGACACGAACGCCGTCGACCCGTACCGCCAGGCATAGGGCGGCCGCCCCGGTGCCGGCGCCGGCGTCGAGCACGCGCTCCCCTTCCCGCGCCGGCACCGCGGCCGCCAGCAGCACCGGATCGATGGCGACGCGGTAGCCGCCGCGCCGCTGGCGCAGGCGCACGCGCCCGTCCAAAAGCGTGTCCTCGGTCAGCGCGTCGGGCAAACAAATTATCCTTGCTGTTTCGGCATCGTGCCGTCCCGTATTACTGTGCGGGTTCCGGGCTTATACCAAGGATCGCTGATAATGACCCGTAGAGACGGCTTACCAAGGTTTTCGGCCAGGAGCGTGCGCCGTGGCGATGCGGGGCATCGCGAGGCGTGCGCGACGCCGTCCGAAAGCCTTGGTAAGCCGCCGTTCCGGTCGCGTAGGCGGTCCGTCGGAGGGCGTCGGAAAGCCTTGACGATGCGCTGCATCGTC
>CBDVDY010000367.1:0-2513 GCA_965372875.1 uncultured Alphaproteobacteria bacterium
TCGGCCTGAATTTGGGTAATTTTCTTAATCGAATATCAACCGTAAATGCCTATGGGTCTATCTGCCCGGATAGGTTTTTTTACGCCGGGTACGGAAACGGAACGCACAGGAATGTCCGCGGCGAAACAGAGCGATAGCGCGGAACCGATCTCGCTCGAGACGGCCAAGGTCGTGCACGTCGATAGCGAGGCGCCGAGCCGCGCCCTGCTCGAGGACACCCTGCGCGATATCGGCTTCCGCAAGATCGCATCCTGCGACAACCTGGGCCAATTCATCGTCATACTCGGAATCGAAAAGCCCGATCTCGTGTTCGTGGACATCGACGCCGAGCCCGACAACGCCTGCCAGGCAATCCGCGACATCCGCAAAGGCGAGGCCGGCGAGAATGCCTTCATGGTCACGGTCGCCTTGACCCAAAAGCCCGAGTTGGAGGCGGTTCGGGCCGCGCTCAACGCCGGTTTCGACGACATGGTCGTCAAGCCGGTCACCGCCCGGGCGCTGCGCCAGCGGGTCGTGAACCAGATCGAGAACCGCAAGGAATTCATCGCCACCGACGATTACGTGGGCCCCGACCGGCGCGCGGAAAACCGGGAGCTCACGGAGGACGACCTCGCGAGCATCAAGGTGCCGAACAGCCTGCGCCACGCCGCCACGGGCGACGAGTCGGCGGCACCCAGCGAGGAGCGGGTCCGCGAAACCTTACGCAACCTGAGCATTCAGAAGTTCTACCATCTGTCGTCCAAGATCGGCCGCATCGCGAGCCAGCAAAGGGATCTCTTGGTCAGCCACGCCAAGAGCGCGGACTGCGGCCTGGCGGTACAGGAGATCACCATGGCGCTGGCGGAGATCGACGCGATTATCGGCGAGCAGTCCTTCAAAAGCGTCGAACAGGTCGTGGCCAGCACGCGCCAGGCCCTGGTGGAGGTCAAGGCTTGCAGTGGCCAGGTGACCCCTCGCCATCTCGAACTGTTGTGTGCGCACGGCAGCTCGATCGGCGTGATACTCCAGGAAAGCGATGAATCGGCCGGCGTCCTGGTCAGCGCCTTGGAAAAAGCGGTCTCGGTGGTCAAGGCCAACCCCTGCGGGCCGGCGGCCGCGAAGGCGGACAACCGGCCGGAGGCGAACGCAGGCAACGGCGCGGCCGCGGAGGATGCGGGAGCGGGTAAACCGCCGCCCGCGCCGCAACCGGCGCCGCCGGCGGCCGAGCCCGTCAAGGCGCCCCTGAAAACTCGGTTGAAGGCGTGGTGGAACGGACACGATCTCGAGAGCACCGAGGCCGACGCCGCCAAGTAATATTTATCATTTTCCGTTGGTTGCCGGGCATTCCATCGAAAATTTGGGGAAATTATCTTAATGAAAATTCAATTGAAGCGACCTATCCAGTCGGTTGCCCCGGACGGTATCTGACGCCGAATGTAAGAATGGAGAGCAGCGCGATGGCTGCGGCGGAAAAAGGGCAAGGCGCGCATGTGATTTCGCTCGATTCGGCGAAGGTATTGCACATCGACTGCGAGGCTGAGAGCCGGTCGCAACTCGAAGACACGCTTCGCGGAATCGGTTTCGACAAGATTGCGGCCTGCGACAGCAGCGGTAAGTTCACGGAGATGTTGACGGCCGAAAAGCCGGATCTCGTGTTCGTGGACATCGACGCCGAAGCCGATTGGGCGTTCCAGACGATCCGCGCCATCCGCAACGGCGACATCGGAGAGAGCGCCTTCGTGGTCATCGTCGCCTTGACCCAAAAACCCGAGCTGGAGGCGGTGCAGGCCGCGCTCGAGGCCGGTTCCGACGACATGGTGGTCAAACCGGTGACCGCCCAGGCGCTGCGCCAACGCGTCGTCAATCAAATCGAGGACCGCAAGGAATTCATCGCGACCGACGACTACGTGGGACCCGACCGGCGTGCCGATACCCGGGAACTCACGGAAGACGATCCGGCCGCCATCGAGGTACCCAATAATCTTCGCTACGCCGCCACGGGCGATGAGTCGGCGGCGCTGACCGACGAGCGGGTCAAGGAAACCTTGCGCAGCTTGAGCGTTCAGAAATTCTACCACCTTTCGCGCAAGATCAGCTCGATCGCGGGTCAGCAGCGGGACCTGTTGGCCAGCGACGCGGACAGCGCGGACTGCGGCGCGGCGGTGCAGGAGATTTCGGCGACGCTGGCGGAGATCGACGAGATCATCGGCGAACAAGGCTTCAAGAGCGTCGGTCAGGTCGTGGCCAGCACGCGGCAGGCCCTGGAGGACATCGAGGCCTGCGGCGAGGCGGTCGACCCGCGCCACTTCGATCTCTTGCATGCGCACGGCGACTCGGTCGCCGTCGTGCTCAAGGAAAGCGACGAAACGGCGGGCGTGCTGGTCGGTGCCCTGGAGAAGGCAGTCTCCGTGGTCAAGGCCAAACCCGACCCGCCGTCGGCCCCGGAGGACGAGGGCGATGCGCCTGAGGCTGTCGAGGCAACCGATGCGGCGGTTCAGGAGGGCGCCGCCGCCGAGGTGGAGCAACCGGCGCCG
>CBDVDY010000368.1:0-2455 GCA_965372875.1 uncultured Alphaproteobacteria bacterium
AGCGGAAAGGGCCGGCGGACATGGACATCGGCGTACCGCGCGAGATCAAGGCGGGCGAGGGGCGGGTCGCACTCCTGCCCGCGCAGGTGAAGACGCTCGCGGATGCCGGACACGCCGTGCGCGTCGAGGCCGGCGCCGGCGCCGCCAGCGCCGCCGCGGACGAGGACTACCGGGCGGCGGGCGCCACGGTGCTTGGCGAGGCCGCCGCAATCTATGCGGACAGCGTGCTCATCGCCAAGGTCAAGGAGATCCTGCCCGACGAGTACGGCTTCCTCCGGCCCGACCACGTGATCTTCAGCAACCTGCATACGGCGCTGAACACGCAGCTCACCGATACGCTGCTCGATGTCGGCCTGGTTGGCATTTCGGCCGAGGAGACCCACGCCCATGGTTCGCCCAACTCGGCGCTCGCGGGCGAGGTCGGCGCGTTCGAGGGCGTGCGCCTCTGCTTCGCGCCCCATGGCGGAACGGGGCGGCACTTCATGCCGCATTACGGCGCGCCGGCGATCCGCGTGCTGGTGCTCGGTCTGGGCGGGGTCGGGCGGGGGGCGCTGCGCACGCTGACGCGCCTCGGCTGCTCGGTCGTCGGGCTCGACCTCGATGCGGGCGCGCGGTTCGCCGCGGAGCTCGCGTACGATACCGGCGACTTCGAGACCGCCGACATTTCGGCGCTGCCGGCGCTGCTGCCGGAGGCCGATCTCGTGGTCAACTGCGTGCTCTGGCCCAAGCACCGGGAGGACCATCTCATCGGCCGCGGCATGCTGGGCGGGATGAAGCCCGGCGCGGTGATCGCCGACATCTCCTGCGACACCGCCGGCGCGGTCGAGACGACGCGCCCGACCACCTGGGCCGACCCGGTCTACGAGATCGACGGCGTCCGCCATTTCTGCGTCGACAACATCCCCGGCGCCGTGCCGGTCACGGCGTCCGCCGGTTACGCCAACGCCATCCTGCCGTTCCTTTCGCTGATCGCGGAGGTCGGGCCGCTGCAAGCCTGCCGGCGGGAGAGCTGGCTGGCGCGGGGACTGACCTGCGCCGACGGAACGTTGATTCTCGGGGAGACCGGGCGTCTCCAGAACCGCCCGTGGATTCCGGTGGCGGAGTTTCTGCAAACGGCGACTTGACCCGTTCCGGGCCCGACAGATTCTCGGCGCGACAAATTCGCTCTTGACATTGCCTCGATAATTCTATAGATTTGGAAATATGGAGAAAATGAAAATTATCGGTGGTCTCGCCGCACTGGCGCAAGAAACCCGGCTCGACATCTTCCGCCTGCTGGTGGAGGCCGGATCGACCGGGCTGCCGGCGGGCCGGATCGGCGCCGAGCTCGGCGTGCCGTCGGCGACTCTGTCGTTTCACCTCAAGGAGCTCAGGAACGCGGGCATCGTGACCTGCCGCAAGGAGGGGCGCCTGGCTATCTATTCGGCCGACTACGGCGCCATGAACGCGTTGATGGGTTACCTGATGGAAAACTGTTGCCGGCGCGAGGCGGCGGCAACCGGGGCACACGGCTGACCGGCGGGACCCCCGCCTAAGGGAGCAAGGAAGATGGCTGAACAGACGGATATTCACCGCGACGTTTCGGAGCACTATGCCAGGGCGGCAAGCCGGCCGGGGAGCAGCTGCTGCGGCGGTGGAGTGCGGAAGGGCGTGGCCGTAAAGTTCGCCGGCTACAGCGCCGAGGAGCTCGAGGCGCTTCCGGCCGACGCCGTCGAGAACTCTTTCGGCTGCGGCGATCCGGTGGCGTTCGCCAACGTCGAGCCGGGGCAGACCGTCCTCGACCTCGGCTCCGGCGCCGGGATCGACCTGCTTCTGGCCGCCGAAAAAGTGGGTCCGGCCGGCCAGGTGATCGGCGTCGACATGACCGACGTGATGATCGAAAAGGCGCGCAAAAACACCGCCGAAGCCGGGTACGACACCATCGAGGTGCGCAAGGGCCTGATCGAGGAATTGCCGGTCGAGGATGCCAGCGTCGACTGGGTGATCTCGAACTGCGTGATCAACCTTTCGCCCGACAAGCCCCGCGTCTTCGCCGAAATCGCCCGGGTGCTGAGGCCCGGCGGCCGCATGGCGGTGTCCGATATCATGGTCCAGGACCTGCCGGCCTGGGCGCTCGCAAGCAAGGATTTGTACTCGACCTGCGTGGCCGGGGCGATTTCCGAGGACTCCTACACAAAGGGTCTCGCCGCCGCCGGCCTCGCCGACGTGGAGGTGACCGCGCGGCTGGTCTACGAGGGTTCGCAGGTCGAGGCCCTGATCGAGTCCGAGGTGCCGGGTGCCAAGGGGGGGAGCCCGGTGGCCGGACGATCCATCGCCGAGCTTGCCGGCGAGTTGCAAGGCAAGATCTGGAGCGCCAAGGTCATCGCCCGCAAGCCCTCGAACTAAATCCTGTCGGCGCAGCACGCAATCGTGATTACGGGCCGCTTGCATAAGCGGCCCGTTTTCGGTGTGGTCA
>CBDVDY010000369.1:0-2416 GCA_965372875.1 uncultured Alphaproteobacteria bacterium
CTAGGATATTCCTTCGCCTCGTTGTGACAAAAAGCTGGACGCGGGATTTCGCGGCCTATTCGCCCACCAGTTTGATCCATTGGCCGGGCCGGACATTTTGTCCCCGGCCCAGCCCGTTCAAGACCTGGAAGCGCAGCAATCGGTGGCTCTCATAGGGCAGCCGGGCGGCCAGGCTTTGCGTGCTGTCGCCCGGCCGCGCGCGCATCACGCGCAGCCGGAACGGCGTCTCGCGCGCCGCCTCGGCCGGAGCCAGCCGGCGGAAGCTGTAGGTCGCGCGGCGGAGATCTTCGGACAGGCGCGCGGCCATCGCCTCCGGCAACAAAAATATCATGCGATGAATCCTGGCCGGGCCGGAGCGCACCGCGACGAGCCGCAAAACCACCCGCTGGCGTCCCGTGGCGCCACGCAGCTGCCCGGTGGCCGCCTCGAGCCCGTTGATCGTAATCGGCTCCAGCCCCTCGACCCGGTGCTGTCGCGCCCATACCCGGGTCACATAGTCGATCATGGACATGTCGCGGCGCTCTTCGACCCAATCGAGGCGAACCGCCGAATCCTTGGGGCCCATGGCAAGCACCGCTGATTCGCCGCCCTTGAACAGCCGGAAGCCGGGCGGCGCCGTGAACTGGAAGCGCCCGGCGGGATGGACGAAGCGGCGCCCCTTGATGAAGCCGTTGCGCGGGTCGCCATCGACATAGAGCCCGTCGATCCGCCGCATGTAATCGTCGACGCCGACCCTCGGTTTGGCGGTCCAGGGCAACCCGGCGCTCGCCTTCGCGGCTTCGAGCGCCCGCGCCACCCGGTCGGCGGTGCGCGGATGCGTCGACATGATCGAGAAGCGGTCGGTCTCGCCCGACCGTCCCATCAGCGTGGCCTGCAACTGGCTTTCCGCCCGCAGCCTGGCGAGGAAGCTGCCCATCGCCTTCGGTTCGTAGCCGGCGCGCAGCAGATAGCGTACGCCCAAGAGATCGGATTCGTATTCCTGCTCGCGCGAGAAGCCCTGCAGGTAGGCGGCCGCGCCGAGCTGCATGATATCGTTCATCGAGCCGCCGACGAACTGGCTTCCGACGCCCAGCAGGAGCTGCGCCACCGCGGCCTGGCTGTAGCGCTCGGCGGTGTGCCGGGCGGTAACGTGGCCGATCTCGTGGGCCAAAACGCCGGCAAGCTCGGCCTCGCTGCCGGCCAGCGCCACCAGCGCCCGCGTGACGTAAACGTAGCCGCCGGGCACGGCGAAGGCGTTGACGATGTCGCTGTCGAGCATGGTGAAGGTAAAGCGCTGGTCGGGAAACTCGGTGTGCCGGGCGAGCGACTGGCCGACCTGGTCGACATAGGCGGCGAGCGCGCGGTCCAGGGTGGCGCCGCCGAACTCCTTCGTCACTTCGGGGTGCAGCTTGCGCCCGACCCGCGCTTCCTCGGCCGGCGGCATGAGCATGGTGAAGCTCTGCCGCCCGGTCGCCGGATTTACCGTGCAGCCGGCCGCGGCAAGCGCCAGGACAACGACGCCGGCGAGCGCGGCGAGCGCCCGATAGGGCAACCGAATCCGCGTCATTCTTCCAGCACCTCGATCTGTTCCGGATGGGTAAGCACGATCATCGGTCCGTTGCGCAGTTTGAGCCAACCGCGGACGCGGATCAGCCGTCCCTCGAGGCCGGAGAATTCATAGCCCTTCTTCGCCAGCATGCGCCGCGCCGCGCTTCCTACCGATATGGTGAAATCGCTGCGCCAGTCCATGCCAAAATTGAGAAATCCGTTGCGGCCCACGCGCGCGGCCTTGAGCACCCTGCCCTCGACGAGTTGGAAACTGTCGAGGTGGCGCGGCGTCTCCTCGATCCGGCGGATTCGGTAGAAGGGATGCGCCCAAATGCCGCGGCCCGCCGCCCTGGCCTCGCGCTCGAGGGCCAGCATCTCGGCCACCAGCGCCCGGTTATCGCGGAACGAATATACCCGGGCCAGGCCGCGCTTCAGCATCTCGCCCTGAATCCACAATCCGTCCGCGCGGTAAAGATGGGCGAGGTGGCGGCCATAGCGGTCGTTGCGCCGGCCACCGAACGCCAACGTCACGCGGCGGCCGAGGGCGAGCGCCCGCAGGGCCTCCTTGGCCTCGTCGGCGAGCGGCCATTTCGGGTAGTTCGGCCGGCCAAGCGGCAGTTTCGGCGCCTGCAGGCCGACCAGCCGCACCTGCGAGCGGTCGTCGAGGATCACCGTGTCGCCGTCGACGACGCCCCGCACGATGGCATTTCCCGCCCGCTCGACTTCGGCAGACGCCGAATTCGGCCAGCCAGTGCAGGCGACCAACGAGGCCAAACCCAAGCAAACCGCGAGCGCAACGGCAACCGGCGGGCGGCTGCCGGCAAATCCGAACGCTGGGTGGCGCAACGTTGTATTCATGGCGGATCAAGATTTATATGATGGGCGCCGC
>CBDVDY010000370.1:0-2412 GCA_965372875.1 uncultured Alphaproteobacteria bacterium
TCGCTCTGGCGGCGGCATGCCTGGATCGCCTATCTGGCGGTGTTCGTGGCCGTCATCGGCCACGCGTCGAGCGAGTTCGTCTCGGTGCTTTCGGGCATCGGCGGGCCGGAGCTTTCGGTCTGGCGCTTCGGGCTCGGCGGTGCCGGACTGGTGCTGGTGGCCCTGGCGCTGCCGGAAAGCCGCGATCTGCTGGCGCCGCTGCGGGTGGACTTCGTGCCCATCGTCGGCATGTCGCTGCTCGGCGTCAGCGCGGCGTATCTGATGTTCCACTGGTCGCTCGACTTCGCCACGGTGCCGCAGGTGGCGACCATGGTGACGACGATTCCGATCTTCGTGGCGCTGGCCAATCTGGCGATCAACCGGGCGCCCGTCTCGCGGGCCAAAATCCTCGGCGGCCTGGCGGCGCTGGCCGGCGTGGCGCTGCTGCTCACCGACGGCTATCTGGCGCAACTGGCGGGCGAGAGCGGCAATCTGTTCGGGGTGCTGCTGGCCATGGGCTGCGCCGCCTCGATCGCAATCTACATGGTGCGCATGCGGCCGATCATCGCCCGCCACGGGGCGCTGCGCGTCACCGCCATCAGCCTGGCCATCGGCGCCGTGGGCTTGTGGCTCATGGTCGGCGCGGGCTGGGGCCTGTGGGTCGATCCGGGCCGGCTGTTCGAGATCGAGGGCGGGGCGCTGGCCGCCCTGCTGGTGCTCGCCCTCTACAACACCACGATCACCCAGTTCCTCTGGGTCGGCGGGCTCGCCGCCGTGCCCGACGTCACGCGCGGCAGCTATCTCTTCTTCCTCAAGCCGGTGATCGCCGCCTTTTTGGCGTTGGTTTTCCTGGGCCAGGCGCTGTCGCTCTACCAGGCCCTCGCCATCGCCGTGATCTGCGGCGCCGTGGCGCTCGAAGCGCTCTGGGGGCGGGGCAAGGCGGCGGATTAATTCCGGCCGCCCGCTCAGCCCTCCGGCGTGGGGAAATCGCCGATCAGGCTGGTGTGGGTCAGAAGGCCGGTGCCGGGTTGCCACAGATGCAGCAGGCAGGCCGGCGGCTCGCCGGTCCATCGCAGCTTTTCGTCGGGTGCCAGTTCGAGCCGGAACTGGGCCGAGGTGCTGGGCGCGGTGAGCGCCACGGTGCCGTGCCAGCGCAGTTGCACCGGGCGATGCACGTGGCCGCAGACGATGCGCTCGACCTCGCCATGGCGGGCGACAATGGCGCCCATCTCGTCGCCGCCGGCGCAGCACATGGTGTCGAGCGCGGCCAGGCCGGTGGCGAACGGCGGGTGGTGCATGAAGATCACCGTCGGCCGCTCGGGCGCCTCGGCCAGCCGCGCCTCGAGCCAGGCCAGGCGGGGGGCGTCCATCTCGCCGCCCAGCTCGCCCGGCAGCGTGGTGTCGAGGCCGATCAGCCGCAGCGCGTACTGGTCCAGCACATAGTGCAGGAATTCGCTGTCCTTCGGCAGGTAATCGTGCCCGGCGAAAGCGCGGCGGAACGCCCCGCGCTCGTCGTGGTTGCCGGGGATCACGTAATAGGGCACCTCGATGCGGTCGAGGATGGGAAGCAGGATCGCGTATTCGTCGTCCGCGCCGGCGTGCACCAGATCGCCGGTGACCAGCACCAAATCGGGCCGGGGCGACAGCGCGTTCAAATGCGCCACGCTTTCCTCGAGCCGCGCCGTAGGGTCGATTCCGTCCATGATCGCGGCGCCCGGCCGGGTGATGTGCAGGTCGGTGATCTGGGCGATGAGCATGGAAGCTGGCTCCCGGATTGGCGCTTTTCGCATATTATGCGTTTCCGGCGCTATTCGTCGTAGGCGACAAGCGAGGTGAACGGAATGTCGATCCGGTCGCGCCCTTTCAGGAAGGTCAGCTCGATGATGCAGGCGGCGGCGATCACGTCGGCGCCGACCGAGCGCAACAGTTCGATCGTCGCCGCCATGGTGCCGCCGGTCGCCAGGAGATCGTCGACCACCACCACCCGCTGGCCGGTGGTAATGGCGTCGGACTGGATCTCGATGGTGTCGGTGCCGTATTCAAGGTCGTAGGTGTAGGGAATCGTGGCGCCCGGCAGCTTGCCCTTCTTGCGCGCCATGATGAAGCCGCAGCCGAGATGCAGCGCCGTCGGCGCGGCCACCAGGAACCCGCGCGATTCGATGCCGGTGAGGAGATCGGGCCGATGCCCGCGGATGGCACCCGAAAGCTGCTCGACCGTCGCCCGCCAGGCATCGGCCCGCGAGAGCAACGGCGCAATGTCATAGAACAGGATGCCCGGCTTGGGAAAATCCGGCACGCCGCGGATGTGGTCCTTGATGTTCATTCGCTCTTCCCGCCGCTCCGCCGCGCCCCCAGAATGCCTTGGAAACTAGGCGATCGAGCGGCACCCGGCAAGCCCCGGCGCCGGTTCTTCCATTTTGCCGAATCGGCCCC
>CBDVDY010000371.1:0-2395 GCA_965372875.1 uncultured Alphaproteobacteria bacterium
TCGGTCCTGAACGGCGAAGCCGCCTGACTCTCCCCGAATATATTCAGCGACGCGCCCCGCCGGCTTATGCCGCGGGGCGTTTTGTTTTTGGCGCCTCGGCGCTTCAGGAATTGTGCTCGAGCACGGCGCCCGCCAGGTAAAGCGAGCCGCAGATCAGTACCCGGGCGGGACCGCGCGCTTCGGCCGCAATGCCATCGAGCGCGGCCTCGATGCCGGCGGCGGGGCGCGCATCGATCCCGGCGGCGCGCGCCCGGGCGGCAAGATCGGTGGGCGTGTAGGCGGCGTGCCCGCCGGGCACGGGGACGGCGAGCAAGCTGGTCACAAGCGGCGCCAGCGGGGCGAGGAAGGCGGACGGATCCTTGCTCTCGAGCATCGCGGCGACAAGATGGAGCGGGCGGTCGCGCCACGATTCGGCCATCGCCGCCAGCGCCTCGCCGGCCGCCGCGTTGTGGCCGCCGTCGAGCCAAAGCTGGCAGTCCGCCGGCAGGGCCTCGACAAGCGGCCCACGGCGAAGCCATTGCAATCGTCCCGGCCAGCGCGGTCCGCCGACGCCCCGTCCGACCGCCGCCTCGTCGAGGGGAAATCCGGGCGTCAGCCCGTCCAGGATTTCGAGACAGGCCACCGCCAGCCCGGCATTGTCGATCTGATGCGGGCCGGCGAGCCCCGGCGGCGGCAGATCGAGCGTCCAGCGCCGGCCGCGAAAAATCATGCCGGTCTCGGCCGCCACGGCCTGCCAGTCGCCGCCGTGGCGATAAAGCGGCGCGCCGACCTCGCCCGCCCGCGCGGCGATGACTTGCGCGACCGTGCTGGATTGCGGACCGATCGCCGCCGGTACGCCGGGTTTTAGTATCGCCGCCTTTTCCGCCGCGATGCCGGCGAGGTCGTCGCCCAGGAACCGCGCGTGATCGTGGGAGACCGGTGCTATCGCGGTGAGCGCCGGCCGCGCCACCACGTTGGTCGCGTCGAGCCGCCCGCCCAGCCCGGTCTCCATGAGCAGGATATCGGCGTCCGACCGCGCGAAGGCGAGGAAGGCGGCGGCCGAGGTGATTTCGAAGAAGGTGATTTCCCCGCCGTCGTTCGCGGCCTCGCATTCCTCCAGCAGATCGGCCAGCGCGTCGTCCGCGATCTCGCGTCCGGCCAGCACGATGCGCTCGTTGAAGCGCACCAGATGGGGCGAGATGTAGGCGTGGACGCGCCAGCCGCCGGCTTCGAGCGCGGCCTTGAGAAAGGCGAGCGTCGAGCCCTTGCCGTTGGTGCCGGCGATGTGGACGAGCGGCGGGAAACGCCTCTCGGGATTGCCCAGGACGGCCAGGAAACGTTCGATACGGTCGAGCGACAAATCGATGAGGCGCGGATGCAGCCGCTCGAACCGCTGGAGGACGGCCCGCGCGCGCGACCCCGCCGGAGTGACGATCTCGCCCGTTATGTCCCGGCGCTCTCGGGCGCGGCGTCCGGCGCCGCCGATGCCGTGGTTACCGTGCCGGCCTCTTCGGCGCCGCCGTCCACCGCCAGGGGGACAATATCGGCGTCGGGGCGTGGCCGTCGCAGCAAATCGAAAAGCCGGATCAGGGTCTCGCGAATCCGGCTGCGCGGCACCACCATGTCGACCATGCCGTGTTCGAGCAGATATTCCGAACTCTGGAATTCCTCCGGCAGTTTTTCGCGGATGGTTTCCTCGATCACGCGTTGGCCGGCAAAGCCAATTACCGCGCCGGGCTCGGCAAGTGCTATATCGCCGAGCATGGCGAATGACGCGGTGACGCCGCCGGTGGTGGGATCGGCGAACAGCACGATGTAGGGCAGGCCGGCCTCCTTGACCTCGTCGATCGCGATCACCGTGCGCGGCAGCTGCATGAGCGAGAGAATACCCTCCTGCATGCGCGCGCCGCCCGAAGACGGAATGATCAGAAGCGGCGCGTCCTGGAGCTTGGCGAGCCGGGCCGCGGCAACGATGGCCTCGCCGACGCCGACACCCATCGACCCGCCCATGAAGCCGAAGTCGAACGCCGCGGCCACCAATTGTTCGCCACCCATGAGGCCGTGCGCGACGATGATCGCGTCCTCCTCGCCGGTTCGGCTCTGCGCCTCCTTGAGCCGTTCGGTATAGCGGCGCCGGTCCCGGAACTTGAGGGGATCGCTCACCGTCTTCGGCAGTTCGATCTTCTGGTAGTTGGATTCGTCGAACAGCATGTCGAGCCGCGCCGTCGGGCCGATCCGCATATGGTGGCCACAATGCTGGCAGACCTGCAGGTTGGCCTCGAGTTCGCGGTGGAAGATCATCTGCTCGCAGGACGGACATTTCTGCCACAAATTCTCGGGCACGTCCTTTTCGACCAGCGCGCGGATCTTGGGGCGGACGAAATTGGTCAACCAGTTCATGTTCGTGTCCTACTAG
>CBDVDY010000372.1:0-2395 GCA_965372875.1 uncultured Alphaproteobacteria bacterium
GATGAAGGGAAAGCCGAATTTTTCCTTATAGCGATCGTTGAGCGTCTGGAATCGCGCGAACTCCTCCGCCGTGCACTGGTCGAGCCCGGCGCCCGCCTGCTCGCGCCGCGAATCCTCGGTCAGACCCCCGGCCATGGCCGCCTTGCCGGCAAGGTCGGGGTGGGCCCGGATCAGCGCCAGTTGACGATCCGGCCCGGCCCGGCGCACGGCCCGGACCATCTCCTCGTGCAACTCGTCGATGCTGGAAAACGGCGCCGCCACCCAGGCCTCCTCGGCGATCCAGGGCGAATGCTCGAACACGTCGCCGAAGGACGCCACGAATTCCGCCCGGCCCAGATCGCCGAGCGCCCGGCGCGAGAGCTTTTTGACAGAAGCCCGGATCACGGCAGCACCTCGGTCATTCGGTCTCGGCCCCGGCATCGACCCAACGGCCGAGCAGCGCGCGCTCCGCGTCGGTCATGCCGGTCTTGTTGCCCAGCGGCATGACTTTGCTGCTCACCGAGACCGCCTTGATGCGGGCCGCGAAGAACGCGATCTGATCCACCGTGTCGAAGGCGATGCCCTTCGGCGCCTTGGAAAAATCCTCGTCCCGCGGCGTCGCCGAGTGGCACGACGCGCAGTGGCGGACGATCAGCGTGCGAACCTCCGTGAATGACACCGGCGCGGCGCCGGGCGGTGGCGGCGTCGGCGCGGGCGGGGCGCTGACGTAGGCCAGAGCTACGATGGCGACGGCGGCGGCCGGCAGGATCCAGACGGCGTCCTTGCCGGCGTTTTTCAGGTTGAAGTAGTGGCGCACCCCGGCGCCGACGACGAACAGCCCCATCAGGATCGCCCAGTTGTACTGGTGGCCGTAGGTGGAGGGGTAATGCCCGCTGATCATCACGAAGATCACCGGCAAGGTCATATAGTTGTTGTGCGTCGAGCGCTGCTTGGCCTTGCGGCCGGGTGCGGTGTCGGCGACCTCGCCGCGCCGCGTCGCCGCCAGCATCTTGTGTTGCGCCGGGATGATGACCCGCCACACATTGGCCGCCATGATCGTGCCGAGGGCGGCCCCTATATGGACGTAGGCGGCGCGCGCGCTGAAAATCTGGGTCAGCCCATAGGCCAGCCCGACGAGCAGCAGGAAGGAGATCAGCGCCGCCAGCTTGCCGTTGCGCGCCAGCGGCGAATTCCACAGCAAATCGTAGACCACCCAGGAAACCACCAGCGTGCCGATACCGATGGCGACAGCTTCCCCTTCGCCGATATCGGCGACCGAGGGATCGATCAGGTAGCCGCCGCCCGACAGGTAATAGACCACGACCAGCAGCAGGAATCCCGAAATCCAGGTGGCGTAGGCTTCCCATTTGAACCAATGCAGCGTCGCCGGAATCTGGTCGGGCGCCAGCCGGGGCATTTTTTCGGACAGGTAAAAAGCGCCGCTATGGACCAGCCAGATTTCCCCCTCGACGCCTTCCCTGGGCGATTTCGGTTTCTCGAGATGCGCGTCGAGCCACATGAAAAAGAACGACGCGCCGATCCAGGCAATGCCGACGATGATGTGAATCCAGCGCAGCACCAGGCTGAGCCATTCGCTGATGGTTGCGTCCATGGCGGTCCTACATCTTTTGCGAACGTGGGCTGGCGCCGGCGAACGCCCGCGCGAGGTCGACCGGCGCGGCCGGCTCGACCAGGCTGAGCTTATCCTCGATGGCGCGCAGATGATCCTCCATCAGCGCCTCGGCCCGGCCGGCATCGCCGGATTCGATGGCGTCGATCAAGGCGGTGTGCTCGTCGGACGAACAGGCGGCACCGCCCGGCGCCTGGTAAAGTGCGATGATCAGCGAGGTGCGCGAGACCAGCTCCTTGAGGAACGCGCTCAACACCGCGTTGCCGCCGATCTCGGCCAAGCGCAGGTGGAAGTCGCCCGACAGCCTGATCCAGCCGCGCCGGTCGCCGGAATCGAACGACGCGCGCTCCTTCCCCGCCAGAGCGCGCAACGCATCGAGTTGCGCCGCGTTCGCCTTGGCCGCGACGGCGCGCACCACCGCCGCCTCGACGACGCGCCGCGCCGCGAACACCTGGCGCGCCTCCTCGATCGTCGGGCTGGCGACCGCCGCGCCCCGGTTCGGCCGCAGGCGGACGATGTTTTCGTGCCCGAGACGGAACAGCGCCTTGCGCACGATGGTGCGGCTGACGCCGAAGATATCGCTCAGCGCGTCTTCGGTCAGCTTGGTGCCGGGCATCAGGCGGTGGTCGAGGATGGCCTCGTAAATTTCGGCATAGACCGGCTCGTCGCCCGGCCCGCCGCGTCGTATATCACCGCCGATGGCTTTTCGGTTTCGCGCCATAAATTTTGTTCCTGGCTCGCCGCGCCGAGTTTTGCGACCAAGCAGAATACAAGTGTATTGAGCCG
>CBDVDY010000373.1:0-2331 GCA_965372875.1 uncultured Alphaproteobacteria bacterium
CGCTGGCCGCGCACCTGAAGGCGATACTGGGCGACGATCTGACCCACGATACGGTGTTCCTCGACGCCGTGGCGCACGGCAGGCTGGTGCGCTCCGACTTCCACCGCGTCCTGTTTGAAAGGCTCGGCCCCGTGCACCGGATGTTCCGCACCGGCAAGGGGCCGCGGCTGCTGTCGGTGCTGGCCCGGGTAGTGCCGTTTCTCTGGCTCTTGCTGCGGCGGCGCCTCACGCACCGGCGTTTCATCGTCGTCTCGCCCTGGGCGGCGGGCTCGAGGGCGGAACGCATGATACTCGGGCTGGCCGGTCTGTTCGCGGAGCTGTTCTGGTTTCCGGGCGCGCAGATGCCGTACATCGCCAGCTTTTCGGACCGGTTCAGGCCGGAAAATTGGCGCCTGCTGCTCGAACTCGGCGATAAGAAGAATCCCGGCGACGGGACGCGCGAGCCGGCCCCACCGGCGCGCGGACTGTGCTTCCTGGAGCAGGAGATTCCGCACTACCGCGAGATCAAGAAGTGGCCGACGCGCCTCACCCCGATCGGCCTGCCCCGGCTGTATCCGTCGTGGCCGGCGATTGTCCGCGAGGTCGGCGATCCGGTCTTGGCGGGCGAGCTGCGTCGGCTGGGCCTCGACCCAGAGGCGCCGGAGATCGTCTGCGTGGTGCTGACCAACCCCGACTATTTCTGGTTCGGAAACGAGGGCGGGTTTCTGGGCCTGCTCGACGATTCCGTGCGGGCGATCCGCGCCAGGTTTCCGGACGCGCCGATCCTGTTGAAGTCGAAATCGCACATCGATCATATGTATCCCGATCCCGAAGAGCGCTACGGCGACCCGAAGATCAAGATGACGCTGTGCGGGCTGGCGGCGTTGTCGGCGCGCGCCGCCGTCGCCGTTTCCATCCAGGAAAGTTCCGGGCTGCTGGAATTCGTCACCGCCGAGGTGCCGTCGATCGAATACAATTCCTACAGCCCGGAATGGCTGAAGATCGTGCCGCACGGTACGATCCTGGCCGAGTTCCCCGGCGTGGTCGTGGCCAAGTCGAAAGCAGAGCTCGACGCCGCCTTGGAACGGGCGCGGGATGGCGACTTCCCGGTGTGCCGGCGCGACGAACTGGCCGCGCATCTGGGGCACCGCGAGGCGCTGGCGCCGTTCATCGAGGACCGGGCCGGCTGGCGGGCGGAAGCAGCGGCACAATCCGGGAGCACCACATGAGCGCCATGCACGATTTGATATCGCGGCCGGATTACGAGAACTGGTCGGAAGACGACGTCTGGAGCCTGTTCGTCGCCATCGTCGAACGGGACTGTCCGCTTCCGGGTCTGGCCGCGGCGCTGGAATCCCACCGCGGCGCGTTTACCGCCGCCCATGCGCAGGTGGCGCGCGAAAACCGGGCCTTCATCAGCAAATATTACCGCACCGAGGACAAGCGGCCCATCGTCAACCCAATGAATATCGAGCATCTGACGCGGCTGCTGCAAATCTTCAACCGCCTGGCGCTCGAGGACGGCGCGCCGCGGACCGTCCTCGACGCGCTGTTCCACGTCATGCGGGGACGGTGCGGGATCAACCATTTCTACTCCATGCCCGTCTTCGATTACTTTTTCCCCCTGCACGCCATGGGGGCGGTGGTGGGGACGTTCGAGTGCGGGCCGTTCCTGATCATCTCTCAGGGCAGCACGATCGGCCAGAACCACAACCGCTATCCGAGGATCGAGGGGCCGCTTCTGGTCGGGCCGGGCGCGTCGGTGCTGGGCGACTGCCATATCGGGCGCAACGTCATCATCGGCACGCGCGCGTTGGTGATCGACCGCGATATCCCCGACGATACGCTGGTGCTGGGCATGGCGCCCGATCTGATCCTGAAGGACAATCCCGAGGATTTGCGCCTCATCCATTTCGATCTCGACGAGATCGAGGAAGCGGCGTGACGAGGATTTTAGAGCGATGATTCCGCTTTCCGAACAGACCGCCTACGTCGAACGGCACGTCGCCGCGCTGGGCGACTGGATCGGCCACGCCGATCTGGCCGCGCGGGTCGGCGAGCTCGCCGCCCACCCGGACCTCAAGATTTCGCTCGAGGCGGCGGTGGCCGATATCGAATTCTTCCGTACCAAGCAGTGGGATAGCCTGTTGCGGCTCGGCCTCTACCGGGCGACCGAGTACGCGCTGGCGCGGAGCCTTGGCGCCACCGCAATGGTCGAGACCGGCGTTCTGCATGGCCTGTCGTCGGCGTTCCTGCTGCAGGCGCTGATCGACAATGACGGCGGCGGGCGGCTGATCTCGATCGACTATCCCTCGACCTTCGAGGACGGCCCGGCCAACCAGGACGGGTTCG
>CBDVDY010000374.1:0-2325 GCA_965372875.1 uncultured Alphaproteobacteria bacterium
GCGGCGTTTCTCGATGCAGTCGCCGCGCTTTGAGGCGATATTTCCAGGAACCACAGAGACACAGAGGCACAGAGAAAAAGAATTTTCGCCACCAAGACACCAAGGCACCAAGAATCGAATGGCAGAGTCGGACTCCTTGGTGTCCTGGTGCCTTGGTGGTAGGAAGAATTTCTGTGTCTCTGAGTCTCCGTGGTTTACCTATTTAACGCGTGCAAGTGATGCCCATCTGAACGAAATGGACCAACCCAACACCTATCGTGGCGGGCCGGACGAAGCGGGGCATTTCGGCATTTACGGCGGGCGCTACGTTCCCGAGACGCTGATGCCCCTGGTGCTCGAGGTCGCAACCGCTTACGAAGCGGCCCAGGCGGACCCCGCCTTCGCCGAGGAACTGGCGCGGCAGTTGAAATATTACGTCGGCCGGCCGAGCCCGCTTTATTTGGCCGAGCGGCTGACCGAGCATTTCGGTGGCGCCAAAATCTATTTCAAGCGCGACGAGCTCAACCACACCGGCGCGCACAAGATCAACAACTGCATGGGCCAGATCCTGCTGGCCAGGCGCATGGGCAAGACGCGCATCATCGCCGAGACCGGCGCCGGCCAGCACGGCGTGGCCACGGCCACCGTCTGCGCGCTCTTCGATTTACCCTGCACCGTCTACATGGGAGCGGTCGATATCGAGCGTCAGGCGCCCAACGTCTTTCGCATGAAGCTCTTGGGCGCCGAGGTGGTGCCGGTGATTTCGGGCTCGTCGACGCTCAAGGACGCGATGAACGAAACGCTCAGGGACTGGACCGCCAACGTCGAGACGACCTTCTACATCATCGGCACGGTCGCCGGGCCGCATCCCTATCCGGCGATGGTGCGCGATTTCCAGTCGGTGATCGGCGACGAGGTGCGCGAACAGATACTCGCGCTCGAAGGGCGGCTCCCCAATTCCCTGGTCGCCTGCATCGGCGGCGGCTCGAACGCCATGGGGCTGTTCTACCCGTTCCTCGACGATACGGGAATCGCCATGACCGGGGTCGAGGCGGCGGGCCTCGGCCTCGATACCGACAAGCACGCGGCTTCGCTCTCGGGCGGCGCGGCGGGCGTGCTGCACGGCAACCGCACCTATCTTCTGCAGGACGAGGACGGGCAGATCCAGGAAGCGCATTCGATCTCGGCCGGGCTCGACTATCCCGGCGTGGGCCCCGAGCACGCCTGGCTGCGGGATGCCGAGCGGGTCGACTATGTGTCGATTACCGACCAGGAAGCGCTCGACGCGTTCCAGCTCTGCTCGCGGCTCGAGGGCATTATCCCGGCGCTCGAGCCGGCGCACGCCTTGGCCCACGTCGCCAGGATCGCCGGCGATCTGCCGCGCGATCACCTCCTGGTCATGAACATGTGCGGGCGCGGCGACAAGGACGTGTTCACCGTGGCCGAGGCGCTGGGGGTCACGCTGTGAGCGGGCGCCTGGAGAAGCGCTTCGCGGCGCTGCGCGACGAGGGCCGCGGCGGGCTCGTCGCCTTCATCACCGCGGGCGACCCGAACCTCGAGACTTCGCGCGCCATCCTCGACGGGCTGCCCGGCGCGGGCGCCGATGTGATCGAGCTCGGCATGCCGTTTACCGACCCGGTGGCCGACGGCCCGGCGATCCAGGCCGCCTCGGTGCGGGCGCTGGCCGCCGGCGCGTCGATGCGGAAAACGCTGGCGCTGGTCCGGGGCTTTCGCGAGCGCGACGGCGACACGCCGATCGTGCTGATGGGCTATTACAATCCGATCCATCGCTACGGCGTCGAGGCGTTCGCGGGCGACGCGGCGGCGGCCGGCGTCGACGGCCTGATCGTCGTCGACCTGCCGCCCGAGGAAGAAGCCGAGCTGCGCGGTCCGGCGGCGGCTGCGGGCATCGACATCATCCGCCTGATCGCGCCCACCACCGGCAACGCCCGCCTGCCGCGCGTGCTCGAAGGCACCGGCGGTTTCGTCTATTATGTTTCGGTCGCCGGCGTCACCGGCGAGAAAACCGCGACCGAGGCGACAATCGCGGCGGCGGTCAAGCGCATTCGCGGCCACACCAGCCTGCCGGTCGCGGTCGGCTTCGGCATCACCACGCCCGAGGGCGCCGGCGCGGTGGCGCGGGTGGCCGACGCGGCGGTGGTCGGCTCGGCCTTCGTGCGTATAATCGCCGATAATCTCGACGGGGACGGCGCCCCCGCTCCCGGCCTCGCCGGCAAGGTGCTGGATTTCGCCGCCGAACTGTCCGCCGGGATACGCGATGCCCGGGCAACCTAGTAGGACACGAACATGAACTGGTTGACCAATTTCGTCCGCCCCAAGATCCGC
>CBDVDY010000375.1:0-2207 GCA_965372875.1 uncultured Alphaproteobacteria bacterium
CAGATAGATAACAAGGCAGCCGATGCGTCCGTGATCCTGTCCCATCTGCGGAATCTGTGTAATCTGCGGACATCCTCCCCCTGTTGTCTCTGTGTCTCTGTGTCTCTGTGGTTCATAAACGCGACCAAAACAGGGTGACGCTTCGCCAATGAGCCAGCAGGTAAATCCCGTCATCGTCATCCCCGCGCGGCTCGGCTCGACGCGGCTGCCGAACAAGCCGCTCGCCGATATCGCCGGCGCGCCGATGATCGTTCAGGTCTGGCGCCGCGCCCGCGAGGCCGATATCGGCCCCGTCGTGGTCGCCTGCGCCGAGCCCGAGATCGCCGAAGCGGTGGAAGCCGAGGGCGGGCGCGCCATCCTTACCGATGCCGATCTGCCGTCGGGCTCGGACCGGGTGTTCGCGGCGCTGGAAATCCTCGACCCGGCGGGCAATCACGGCGTGGTGGTGAACCTGCAGGGCGATCTGCCGACCATAGCACCCGGCGATATCCGGGCGGCGCTGGCGGCGCTCGCGGACGGGGCCGATATCGGCACGCTGGCCTGCCCGATCGGCGATCCGGCCGAGCGCGACGATCCGAACGTCGTCAAGGTCGCGATCGCGCTGCAGCCGGGCGCGAATCGCGGCCGCGCGCTTTCATTCTCGCGCGCCGCGGCGGAGGCCAGCGGGAGGGAGGGCGATGGGAAGCTCTATCACCATATCGGCATCTACGCCTACCGGCGCGAAGCACTGGCGCGCTTCGTGGCCCTGCCGACGGGCGTTATGGAGGCGCGCGAACGGCTCGAACAGCTGCGCGCGATGGAGGCCGGCATGCGCATCGACGTGGGCGTCGTTGACTCCGTTCCGCTCGGTGTCGATACTCCGGCCGACCTCGAACGCGCCCGCGAGATTTTCGCCGGCCAGGGAACCTCGCCATGAGCGCATCCGACCCCGAGAACATGATCGCCTTCCAGGGCCTGTCCGGGGCGTATTCCGATCTCGCCTGCCGCGAATCCTATCCCGATCTGGAAACCCTGCCCTGCCCGTCGTTCGAAGACACCTTCGCGGCGGTGGGCGGCGGACGCGCGCGGCTGGCGATGATCCCGATCGACAATTCGGCGGCCGGGCGGGTAGCCGACATCCACCATCTGCTGCCGAAATCGGGCCTGCAAATCGTGGCCGAGCACTTCCAGCGGGTGAACCACCATCTGCTGGCGCCCAAGGGGGCGCGCATCGAGAGCGTCGAGGAGGTGCACAGCCACGTGCACGCGCTCGGCCAGTGCCGCGATCTGATCGCCGAGTTGGGCGTCACTCCGGTGGTGCGCGCCGATACCGCGGGCGCGGCCAAGGACGTGGCGGCAATGGGCGACCCGACCAAGGCGGCGATCGCCTCGGCTCTCGCCGGCGATATTTACGGCCTCGAATCGCTGCGTTCGGACATCGAGGATTCCGAGCACAACACCACCCGGTTCCTGATCATGGCGCGCGAGCCGATCGACTCCGACCCGGCCGACGGGCCGGTCATGACCACTTTCGTATTCCGCGTGCGCAGCGTGCCGGCGGCGCTCTACAAGGCTTTGGGCGGGTTCGCCACCAACGGCGTCAACCTCACCAAGCTCGAAAGCTACATGGTGGGCGAGCGCTTCAACGTGGCCCAGTTCCATGCCGACGTCGAGGGCCATCCGAGCGAAAAACACGTGCGGCTGGCCTTCGAGGAACTTGGATTTTTCTCGCGGGAAGTTAATATCCTGGGTGTCTATCCGGCGCATCCGTTCCGCCGGCGGGACCAATAGGAACAGACGGCTGCGGCGGGAACCGACGGCCGCTCGGGAGGGGAGAGGGGACGAATGAAATGGCTCGGTTGGGCCGGGGGCGCCGCGGCGTTCGTGGCTCTCATCGCCTTCGTCGCGATCCGTTACGACGCGCCGTTCCGCCAGGCCGAGCGCCTCTGGTCGCAGCCCTGGGACGAGGCCAAGAGCCATTCGGAGGATCTCTGCCGCAAGATCACCAAGGGCGATGACGATTCCTTCGTCGTCTGCATGTCGATCGAGCACAAGTCGCACAAGATTTTGCAGTCGAGCTTTGGCCTGCCCGAGGCGGAGGCGGCGCGGCTCAAGCGCACCTGCGCCCAGTTCCAGTATTTCACCCCCCAGGTCCGCTGCGTCGAAAAGCGCCTCGGCGCCGGTATGCGCGAGAATTAGCGGGCTTTCCGTTCAGGTTTACGGATCGG
>CBDVDY010000376.1:0-2203 GCA_965372875.1 uncultured Alphaproteobacteria bacterium
CTCAGGCGGCCGAGGATTCGCGGGCGGTTCGGCCGGCAATCGTTCGCGCGGGCGGGAATTCCATGGTCACGATCGTGCCGATTCCGGGCTCGCTGTCCAGCTCGACGGTGCCGCCGTGCAGGTCGATCAGCGAGCGGACGATGGGCAGGCCCAATCCGGCGCCGACGTGGGTGCGGACCATCGCGCTCTCGACCTGACCGAACGAGGACCAGGCGGTGGCGATCTGCTCGGCGTCGAGGCCGATGCCGGTGTCGGCGACGCTGATCCGGATCGAGCCGCCGGCGGTGCGGACGGCCTCGATGGTGATGGCGCCGCCCCGCGGGGTGAACTTGACGGCGTTCGACAGCAGGTTGAGCAGGATCTGCTTGAGCGCCCGTTCGTCGGCATGAAGGCAGGGAAGGTCGGGGGCGATCCGTTCGGTCAGGTTCAATCCGCCCTCCCGGGCGCGTTCCCCGACGATCCGCATACAGGCGGCGATGGTCTCCGTGAGATCGACGTCGGCTTCGTGCAGGGTGTATTTCCCGGCCTCGATCTTCGACAGGTCGATGATGTCGTTGATCAGGCTCAGAAGGTGCTGGCCGCTTTCGTTGATATCGTCGGCGTAGCCCTGGTATTTGTCGCCGAGCTCGCCATGGATTTTGAGCTGCATGATTTCGGAGAAGCCGATAATCGCGTTCAGCGGGGTCCGCAGTTCGTGGCTGATATTGGCGAGGAAATCCGATTTGGCGCGGTTCGCGACCTCGGCGTCCTCCAACGCCATCTGCAGGTTTTTCTGGGCCGTCCTGCGATCGGTCACGTCGACCAGCGTGATCTGCACGGCGTGGGTGCCCTCCCAGTCGATCGTTCTCACCTGGGTGCCGAGCCACGCCTCGGTTCCGTCCCGGCGCAGGGCGCGATGCTCGTACTGCTCCGGCGCCGGCATGCCGCGGCGCCGCGACAGCGAATATTCCATGATCCGGGCGCGCTCCTCGGGCGCCACCACGTTCAGCCAGCTCTCGACCTGGCTCAGCGCCTCCGGCGATGCATAGCCGAGGATGTTCGCCGCCGATTGGTTGACGAAGAGCATGCGTAAATCCCGCACGATGACGATCCCCTGGACCGATCCCTCGATCAGCCCGCGGTACTTGGCCTCGCTCTCGGCCAGGGCCGCGGCGGCGTCCGCGCTCTCGCCGATCGCGCGCTCGATGCGCCGCGCCAGCGGCCGGAAAACCCCCAGCGCAAAGAACAGGAGAAGCCCCAGAACGCCGAGAATCCAGGCCGTCCGGTAGGCCGTCTGGCGGGCGACCTCGCTGTCGACGTCGGCCTGATAGAGCCGCACCGCCTGGTCCAGGTAGGGCAGCAGTTCCATCGCCGAGGCCATGATACGCGCCGCCCTTGGGTCCGGGTGAACGAGCTCGGCGAATGGGGCGTCGGCCAGCGCCCGGATTTCGGCGAGGTAGGCCCGCAGGCGAACATCGAGGTGGGACGGCTCGCCGAAATAATGGGCGTTCAGCCCGGCGGAGAGCCGCCGCGGCAGGTTCAGTTCAGGGTCGCCCCGGATCAGCCCGAGATGGCCGCGCTCCATGGCGCCCGCGATGTCGAGAATTTCATCGCGGAAGAGCTCGCGCTCGCGCCGGTCGCGGACTTCGGTGAGGTGACCGGCGAGCATCGCCGCGCGCTGGGACAGCATGCGTTGCCGGCCGCTGATATTGAGCACCGCGGAGTCCTCGACCGTGGTGTCGAGATATTGCAGGGCGACGACGTAATCGGCCAGCGAGAGCCCGGCGAAAAGCGCCACCAGCAGCAGGTAGCGCTTGGTGATCCGGCTGACCATGCGCCCGGCCTGGGCCGCCGCCTTGCCGCCGTCCCGCCACGCGCGCCCGATTTTCTCGCCGTGCTTTTCGTGTGCCGAATTCATCAGCCAACCGATCGCCAACCGGGAGGGGGTGGAATCGAACGAGCGGTCACCCGGGCCCCCCCAATCGCCGCCTGATTTCATGGTCCCGAACGCCAGTCGATACACGAACGCAAAAGAACAAACCTAACCTAAGGTATATATACCAAAGTGATTTGTTCTATTTCTCGTATATTGACCCGATATAATTACGCCAGCGCCGCTAAAGGGCGGTTAACGGCGCCGGCGTAACCGCGGCTTTGTCCGACATTTCCCCGATAACCCTCGAATCGATTGCGGCGGTACGCCGGATATTGTCTGGAATTCACC
>CBDVDY010000377.1:0-2141 GCA_965372875.1 uncultured Alphaproteobacteria bacterium
CCGTTTCCTTACCGTCATCCGCGCATCCTCGTGTTGCTGACCGGCGAACTGGTACGCATAGTGCAACCGGCCTACTATGCGAACGCCCAACGATCCGCCAGTTTAACCCAGGAAATCGAGTACCAACTTGACTTATAGCAATCCGACCACGCGCTTTTCCAGAGGCGTGTTGCGTTGGCGCCCCGACCTGATTTTCGCCGCTCTGCTGGCCGCATCGACGGTTGCGGCCGGCCCGGCGGGCGCCACCGACCGGACGAACCCGTACAGGGAAGTCGCGGTCACGGATGGCGGCCGGATAACCGGGCGGGTGAGGGCGGGCGGCGCCTCGCCGAAGGTTGAGCGCTATATCGTTGCCAAACAGAACGAAATCTGCGGCGGGAATTACCGGGATTCGCCGCTGGTTCTGGTGAATGCCGGGGCGCTGCAGGACGTTGTCGTCTATCTCGACCGCGTGCCCGCGGGCAAGCCGTTCCGCGCCGCCGCCAAGAAAGTCACGATCAACCAGCGCGGCTGCACGTTCGAGCCGTTCCTGACGGTGCTGATGAACGGCGGCGAACTGGAAGCGTTCAATTCCGACCCGCTGTTCCACAACATCCATGTCTACGAACTACTGGGCCGGAGCCGCAATTCGATCGCCAACGTCTCGCAGCCCCGCAAGGGCGATATCATGACCATGTCGGTCCATCTGGAGAAAGGATCGGCGCTCAAGATCGAATGCGCGGCGCACGATTTCATGCACGCGCATGTTTTCGTCGCCAGCAATCCGTACTACGCGGTGGTCGCGCCGGACGGCAGCTTCGAAATCACCAATGGTCCTCCAGGGCGATACACGATCCGCGCCTGGCATCCCTATCTCGGTGAAAGGGAACAGAGTATCGAGATCCCGCCCGGCGCCAGCGCAAGCATGAATTTCGAGTATTAGGTAAAGCGGACCGCGCACAGCCGGGACCATCGTGATCAAGATTTCACGGTGCTGATGGTGATGGGCGACCGGTACTACGGCGGAAGCTGCGACGGGGCAAGGTGCTGGCGTTCTTCGCCGGATTGCCGTCCTGTCTTGCCGGTATGGAAGCCTGCGCCAGTGCGCACTACTGGGCGCGTGAACCGCAGGCGCTGGGCCATGAGGTCCGGCTGATCCCGCCTCACTACGTTCGTCCCTTCGTCAAGACGAACAAGAACGACGCAGCGGACGCGGGGGGAAAGAATGGCCGGCGGCAACGTGGTCGCGCCGCAAAAAGCCCGAAAATCCCGACACGATTACACAGGAATTACACACGGCCCGCCGGAAAACCGAGCGGGCCGTTTTGTCAAAATACCACTAACCTATTGAAAACACGATGGTGCCCGCTCCCGGACTCGAACCGGGACTCGCGTGAGCGAAACGGATTTTAAGTCCGTTGCGTCTACCAATTCCGCCAAGCGGGCACGGATTGACAATAGCGCCGATCGGCCTGGCCGAACAGACGGTTTCGCCGCGGCCGGACGGGTCCGGCCACGAACGGCGTCCAGTCAGGTCACCAACGGGATCAGGTCAGGAAGGGTAACAGCGAGCCCCGGCGCACCGCGTCGTACAGGACCATGCCGATGATCGCCGCGGCGGCGACCAGCATGACCAGGCCGAGCCCACGGCCACGGCGCACCCGCCGGCGGCGCGGTTCGTACGCGTCGATCTTGCCGAGCATGATCAGCGGCGCGGTGCCACCCAACGTATCGCCCGGCCCAAACCGGATTTTCCTTGATTTGCCAAAGCCGCCCATTTGCATTCTTCTTCGGGTATTGCGGAACGAACTGAAAAGTCTAACACATTTAACGACAATTTGTGGAACATTTCTCGAATATTACGTGAATATGCCGTCAACATTCGCCAAAAAGCTATATCTATGAGTCGGTTACACCCATTCTGGGCAGCCCGGTGAAGCGTCATGATTCCAGTGATTTAACCGAAATTCGCCGGCCGGGACGGCGAAATCGCCTCAATCGGTCTGTTCTTCCGGCTCGGCGCCGAGCGAACGAATCAGCGCGACGACGTCCGCGGCGGCGCCATCGAGCAGGCCCGAGTCGCTGTGGCGCAGCACCACGGCGACCCTGAAACCGCTGGTCGCGTAGGACGGGTAGCTGCCGATATCGACGGCTGGGTGGCG
>CBDVDY010000378.1:0-2133 GCA_965372875.1 uncultured Alphaproteobacteria bacterium
AGAATGGTCTGCTTTGCGGGGTAAAGCGGACATCGCCACTCGCAACACCGGTTAACGAGTCCATGACCTAGCCCGGCCAGGGGTTTGGTTTTATGATCCCCGGGGCTTATTCCAATATTCAATAATATTGGCCCGTGTCATGGCCGGACCGATACACGTCACGGAATGCGGTTACCTGGATCCCGTGGCCGCGTTTACCCCGTTCGCGGCGGAGCCGTTCGCCCTGCTTTTCGACTCGGCCCTCAAGGACCCCGAGCACGGGCGTTACGCCTTCATCGCCGCCGACCCCTTTCTCAAGCTCGTGGCGAAGGATGGAGAGATACGCCTGGGCGATCGACGCTTCCCCGGCGACCCGTTCCTGGCCCTTGGCGAGGCGTTGGCCCGTTACCCCCAGGAGAGCCTGCGCGACGTTCCCCCGTTCCAGGGCGGGGCGGCGGGATTTTTCGGCTACGACCTCTGCCATCACCTGGAGAAGCTGCCGGCCCCGCCGCCCGAGAGCGACGCCCAGGCGTTCCCCGACATGGCGCTCGGGTTCTACGACGTGGTCGCCGCCTTCGACCTTTGGCAACAGCGCGCCTGGATCATCTCCACCGGGCACCCGGAACGGGACCCCGGACGGCGCGCGGCCCGCGCGGCCGAGCGCGCGCGCGCCTTCCGGGCGAGGCTTGAAGGCGCCCCGTCGCCAAAGCCTCCGGCGGTGATCGGATTTCCGGTTTCCTGGGAATCGAACTTCACCCGCGAATCCTACCAGGCGTGCGTGGCCAGGGTCGTCGACTACATCTGGGCCGGCGACATATTTCAGGCAAACCTGTCCCAGCGTTTCCGGGCCCGCCTGCCGGAATATTTCGACCCGTTCGCGCTCTATTGCCGGCTGCGCGCGGTGAACCCGGCGCCGTTCGCCGCCTACCTTAATTTCGGCGATGTGGTTCTCGCGTCCAGCTCGCCCGAGCGCTTCCTGCGGGTGCGCGGCGATATGGTCGAGACCCGCCCGATCAAGGGCACCCGGCCGCGCGGCATGGTGCCGGCCGAGGACGCCGCATTGGCCGAGGTGCTGCGCGAGAGCGCCAAGGACCGCAGCGAAAACGTCATGATCGTCGATCTCCTGCGCAACGATCTGTCGCGGGTGTGCCGCGACCACAGCGTCCATGTGCCCGAGCTTTGCGTCCTGGAAAGCTATGCCACCGTGCATCACCTGGTGTCCACGGTGACCGGACGCTTGCGCCAGGGCATGAACGCGGTGGATCTTCTGCGCGCGGCCTTCCCGGGCGGATCGATCACCGGGGCGCCGAAGGTGCGGGCGATGGAGATCATCGCCGAGCTCGAGCCGACGCGGCGCGGCCCGTACTGCGGATGCATCGGGTATGTCGGCTTCGACGGGGCGATGGACACCAACATCGCCATCCGCACCCTCGCCTTCAAGGACCGGACCGCCGTGTTCCAGGCCGGCGGGGGCATCGTCGCCGATTCCGATCCCGCCCTCGAATACGGCGAGACGCTGGATAAGGCGAAGGCGCTGTTCGCCTGTTTCAAGGCGCCCGTATCGGACCGCGCGGTATGATCCTGCTCATCGATAACTACGATTCCTTCGTCCACAACCTGGCCCGGTATGTCGGCGAACTGGGACGCGACCGCCGGGTGGTGCGCAACGACGCCATTACGATCGACGAGATTTCGGCAGCCGAGCCGCAAGCCATCATCATCTCGCCGGGGCCATGCACGCCCAACGAGGCCGGGATTTCCATCGACGTGGTGCGCCAACTGGGGGCCCGCGCGCCCATCCTCGGCGTCTGCCTCGGCCATCAGTGCATCGGCCAGGTCTATGGCGGAGAGGTAAAGCGCGCCCAACGGCCGGTCCACGGCAGTACGTCGCTCATCCATCACAACGGGGAAAGCCTGTTCGAAGGCCTGCCCAATCCCTTGCAGGCGGCGCGCTACCATTCCCTGATCGTGGAATTGCCCGACGACAGCGAGCTCGACGTCACCGCCACCAGCGAGAACGGAGAGATCATGGCCGTCGCCCATCGCCGCCATCCGGTCTTCGGCGTGCAGTTTCACCCCGAATCCGTCCTCACCGAGCACGGCCACGCCCAGCTGGCGAATTTCTTCAGGTTCACCGATCATTGGCATTGGTCG
>CBDVDY010000379.1:0-2127 GCA_965372875.1 uncultured Alphaproteobacteria bacterium
CGCGCTGGTGTTCGGCTTCGGCGTCAACGATATGGCCGAGGATGCGGATACCGGCATGCGCGTGCCGATGCCGGAATCGGTGGAGGTGGCTCGGGAAATCATATCGGAAGCCCGGTCGTGGAAACCGACGCTTTGGGTAGGGCCGGCGCCGGCCGAAATGGCAATGCAGCCGTTTTCTCCGGCCCCCGGCATCTCCTACAGCTTCGAGAACAATCGGACCGCGGCGCTCGGCGGCGAATACCGGGCCTTGGCGGCGGAGCTCGATGTGCCCTATCTCGACCTGTTCACGCCGCTTTCGCGCGAATCCGCCTGGTCGGCCTCGTTGCGGGCGGGGGACGGCATCCATCCGTCGGACGAGGGCTACGCCCTGATCGCCGCCCATGTCGGCGCCTGGCCCGCCTGGCGCGCCTGGATGGATTAGCGCGAATTCGCCCGAAACCGGGGGCGGGTCCGCAACCCGCCCCACAATGATCCAGGCCGCGTGATCGTTATTCCGCCGCGCTCGCTTCGGGCTTGGGCGCGAGTGTGGCGACGCTGGGCCGGGCCGCCATCGCCTCGAACCAGCGCTCGACATTGCCGCGTCCCGCCATCGCCTTGGTGCCTTCCTCGGTCATCAGCAGCGAGGCGATAATCGGCTGCATGAAGCAGTCCGCCAACGAGATCTCTCCGCCCGCGAGAAAATCGTTCTCCGCCAGATGGGCGTCGAGGATGTCGAGCAGCCGCGGCAGCTTCTCGACCGCGCCGGCAATCATCTCCTCGTCCGGCGCGCCGCCACGCGAAGGCACCACGAGCCGCTGGATTACGATCTCGCGGACCATGGCGCGGTCGTAATAATGGTTGGCGGCGCTGATCCAGGTGTTCATCTGGGCGCGCGCCTCGATGCCCGCCGGCCGCAGCGCCGGGCCGTCGAACGCCTCGTCGATGTAGCGGGCGATGGCGCTGGACTCGTAGAGCACGAAATCGCCGTGCCGAATGGCCGGCATGTAGCCGTGCGGCTGCACCGCGAGGAGCTCCGGCGAGTGCGGCGCCATCGGCTCGATATCGTATGAGACGCCCTTTTCCTCGCAGACGAGGCGGGTGGTGCGGACATAGCTGCTTTGCGGAAAGCCGTAAATCGTAACGTCCGACATGGTGTCATCCCCCTGCGACATGTGTATCGAGACAGACGAACGAGCTCGTCCATCCCTCGTTGTGCAACCGGCAGGCCTCGGCGTCCTGGAACAGCGATTGCGTCAGGCGCATCTCGGTGCCGCCGTCTTTCTCCTCGAACTCCACGGTCACGACCGTTTCGTGGCCGCGCGAGCCGTCGTCCTGATCCCAAGACCAGGTGAAGACCAGCCGTTCGGGTTCGCTGATCTCGCGGTAGGTGCCCTCGACCCACATTTTGCCGCCATCGGGCGAGGCCATGCAGGTGCGCCATTGTCCACCCACGCGTACGTCCATCTCGCAAACCGGCACGGACATACCTTCGGGCCCCCACCATTGGGCGAGAAGCGCCGGATCGGTCCAGGCGCGAAAGACCGCGTCGATCGGTGCCGGAAATTGGCGTGTGATCTCGAGGACGCGGTCAGCGTCGGCCGCCGCGCCTCGGGCCGCGTCGGCGTTGTCGGCGCTTGCCGCTGTTTGCGGGCTTGTCATCGTTTTCCTCCTCTTGCGATTGTTGTCGATCGAGGAATCGGCCAAGGGCGTCGAACCGCTCCTCCCAAAATTTCCGATACTGCGTGACCCAGTCGGCGGCCTCGCGCAACGGCTCGGGCTCGAGCCGGCAGCGCCGCCACTGCGCGTCCTTGTGGCGGGCGATGAGATTGGCGTTTTCCAACACCTTGAGATGCCGCGAAATCGCCGGCAGCGATACGCGGAAAGGCTCGGCGATTTCGCCTACCGTCGCCTCCCCCGTGGCCAGGCGGGCCAGGATGGCACGCCGTGTCGGATCGGCCAGGGCGGCAAAGGTCGTGCTGAGCGGATCGTGCATTGTCATTGAGCGCCCTCTTTATTTAACGAGTTTGTTAAATACAGAAGAGACGCCCGAGAGTCAAATGCAATCCGCGCGGCGACGCGGCCACGCGGCAACGCGCCGTGGCGCGTGGCGATCGCGACGATGTTGCCGAGTTGGTCGGGTAGGGTCGG
>CBDVDY010000380.1:0-2114 GCA_965372875.1 uncultured Alphaproteobacteria bacterium
GTAATGCTCGACCGTGCGTACGTGCGTGTAGCCGAACTCGTCGCACAAATCCACGAGACGAAGCGAATCATCCCAATAAGAGGCGGCGTCCTGCGTCTCGGGCCCGATATCGGGAAAGAATTGTATGCCGAATTTCATAGGGATTTCCCGCGATTCCCGGCGCCGCGCGGGAGCAAAAACGCGCCCTCCGCAAATGTAATGTAACACGATGCCAGATTAATCAGTATACAGAATAGTCGCTGGGATGCTATTTTTGGTGCGATTCAAGCGTTTCGAGAGTGGCGGTGCAAAATCCGGGTTGGAGACGGCCGGATGTTTCGAGCGGACCAGCTCTCGGAATATGCCTTTTGCGCTATGTTATTTTATGGGTAGGGCGATGCCTGATTACGATCAACGCGGAGCGCACCGAGACGGGAAGGACGCCGATTTGCTGGCAGAGGTCGACCAATACGAGTTGCTGAACACGCCGGGACATTTGATTCGCCGTTCCCAGCAACGCGCCGTGGACCTCTATTTCGAGGAGGTCGGCGAGAACAGCCTGACACCGCGCCAGTTCGCGCTGCTGCTGACGGTGGGCCAGAATCCGGGCTTGATACAGACCGACCTGGTTAACCTGTCGGGGATCGACCGCAGCACCGTGGCCGACATGGTCCGGCGCCTGGTCAAACGCGGCCTGTTGGAAAGCCGCCGGATCGCCCGGGATCGGCGCTGCAAAGCCCTCTGGATCACCGGGCCGGGCCAGCAAGCGGTGCTCGAAGCCTACCAATGCTCGCTTCGGGTGCAGGACCGCATACTCGCGCCGCTGCCGCCCGAGCATCGGGGAGCTTTCGTTCGCTACCTAAGGCTGGTGGCGGGCCTACCGGAGGAAGGCAGCCGCGCGCGCCGGCCCGCGGCGGCCGACGGCGGCCACTCGAACCCGCGGCCGGCGCGTAAAATCGACGCCGGCGCGGCCGAATTGAAATCGCGGGAACCCGCCCTGAACGATTGATCTGGCCGCGCGTCAGTCCGCCTGCCGCGCCAACTCGTCCAAACGCGAAACGCGAACGTAGAGCGCGTGGCTGCGCGCGAGCAAATCGGTCAGTTGCGGCGGCAAGCCAACGCTCAGCTCCGGCCGGTCGTCGAGACAGATCTTCTGTCCCGACAAGCGGTACGCCTTCGCGCTCCGTTCCTCGCGGCCGATCTCGCCGGCGTGGACGGCTTTTTCGTTCAACAGCCACGCCATGACTTGCGACAGCCGGGAGGTCACGCGCATGCTCTCGAGCGCGAAGCGCAACCGGTCCGCCTGCGCCAGGCCACCGGCGTCCACCTTGGCGCCGTGGCGGATATAGCTCCGCGCCTCGAGCAAGAGCTCATACGCCTCGTCGTAGGTTTTGCCGAAGAATTCCGTCGGGGTAGAGATTTCCGCCACGCGACTTCTCCTCTCCGTCAGACGACGTCGCGCAGCGCGTCGAGCGTCCGGCCGGATTGTTCAATCATCATCATGTGGCCCGCCTCCGGCACCATGATTGTACGGGACTGGGCGATCTTTTCGGCCAGGGGGCGGGCGGCCTTGGGCGCGGTCATGCGGTCGCTTTCGCCGAGCACGAAAAGCACCGGGCAGGTCACCTTGGCCGCCGCCGCCGCCGCGCCATCGTAATCGTCGCAGGCGGCGAGATCGGTGCCGAGCACGCCGGGGGCCGAGAGTTCCAGCAGGCGGGTGTTGCCGTCCATCATCCACATTCCGGGCGTGCGCTGGCCGCCGAGATGCGAGCGCCGCGCGTGGCCCCAGGCGGTCAACAGCTCGAAGGCCAAATGGTCGTCCGCCCGGGCCGCGCTGAGGAGATCGGGATGCACCGTCATGTCCTCGGCCACGCCCAGCAAGGCGATGGCCCGGACCCGGCCGGCGAGGCGCGCCGCCGCGTCGAGCGCCGCCAGCGCGCCCAGGCTGTGGCCGACGATCGCCGCCTTTTCGGCCCCGGCCGCGTCCAGCAGCCGGCCGAGCCAATCGGCAATCTCGCCCACCGAGGCGAGCGCCGGCCCGTCCGAGCGCCCATGGCCCGGCAGATCGACGGCCAGCACGCCACGGCCGTGCCAGGCGAAATAGCGGGTCTGCAACGCCCAGATCGTATGGTCGC
>CBDVDY010000381.1:0-2104 GCA_965372875.1 uncultured Alphaproteobacteria bacterium
CTAACCCCGCCACCATTCGCCCGGTTTCCGCCACTGGCCGAAGCCCAGCTTGATGTCGAGCCAGAGCATGACCCGCCTTAGGCGGGTCGCCGCCAACCGGCGCGCGAGCCGCCAGTGCCACTTGGAAAAGTCCTTGTTGTACGGGCAGACCCGCATGCAGATGCAGCAGCTTGTCTTCAGGGCCAGCCAGTATTTGTAGCATTTCTCGCCGTCGACCTGCCATTTTCGCACGCCGCTGATGTTCGAGCGGTTGAGCGTGTCCGCGGTCGGCGCGCCGGACGAAATGGCCTTGGCCGGGCAGGAATCCGAGCAGCGCCGGCAGGTTTCGCAGAATTCACGCACGCCGAACAATTTGGCCGAATCGTGGGCGAGCGGAAGGTCGGTGAAGATCTTGGAGAAACGCACGCGCGGGCCGAATTCGGGCGTAATCACCATATTATGCCGGCCCATCTCGCCCAGCCCCGCCTTGAGCGCATAGGGGATGGCGAGGGCGGAGTCGTTCATGGTGGCGACCGCCTGGTAGCCTAGATTGCGGATATATTGCGCGACCTGGGCCAGCGTGCCGATGTCGGCCGAATACGCCTTGCCGGCCGAGGCGCTGGAGAGCGCCGAGGGCGCGGTGTCGACCAGCCCCTGGTCCATTTCGAAGCCCATGACGATGACGCTGGTCATGCCCTCGAGCGAGACGTTGGGCTTCTCCTGTTTGGTCCGGCGGCTGAACCGCTCGGAATAGACCCAGCGCTCGTCGTGCTCGCAGATGCCGACGATATCGGCCCCGAACAGCGTGCAGATTTTCTTGATCTCGCCCGCCATGCCGGCCGGCGGCGGGATCTCGGCCTTTTCCCCGGCCGGCGGGTGCGCGGGCTGCACTTCGTCGAGGAACCCCTCGCGCATGTCGCGCTCGCCGTTCCGATCGGCGAACGTGTTGGCGACCACCCAGCTGGCGTTGCGCACGGCGAAGTCGCGCTGCCGGAAACCCTCGGGCTTGCGCGGGATGGGCTCGCGCGTCCCCTCGATGAATTCCATCACCGCCGGGCTCTTGACCGCTTCGTCCCACGACGCGCGCGAGAATGTATCGTCGCGCTGGCTGAAACGCCTGAAACCGTCGAGCACCTCGAAACCCGCCTCGCGGTCGCCCGCGCGGGCGTGCCTGCCGCTATCGGGCTCGTCGCCTGGCTCGTCCCCGGCTGGCCGGTTCTGGGGCCAGCCGGCCGGGTCGATGGTCTTGCGGCCGTCGCCTTCGGGCATGCGAATCCTCCCGGGGCCATCCTACTATCGCCACCGCCAAGGGGCAAAGGACGGGCCGCTGAATCGTCTACCAGATGATTTCGATGCCGTAATGGGCGAGCTTCGAATCGCCCGAGACCAGCTTCAGATTCTCGACCCGGCACTGCGCCACCAGCAGGCGGTCGAACGGATCGCGGTGGTGCTCCGGCAGGGCGTGGACATCGAGTGCGTGGGCCAGCGCCACCGGCAGCACGCGAAATCCGTTCGTGACGAGCTGGTCGGTCACGAACCGGGGCAGATCATCCGCCACGCGCAACTTACCGAGGCGCGCCTTGATCGCCATCTCCCAGGCGCTCGCCGCGCTGAAGAACACCTCCCGGTCACTGTCGGACAGGGCGGTACGGGCGCCGTGGGAAAGCCGGGGATCGTCGGCGATCCACCAGAGAAAGGCGTGCGTGTCGAGAAGGAGGCTCACTCCTCGAACGATCGCATAAGGTCGTCCGGCAGGGGCGCGTCGAAATCGTCGGCGATTTCGATCCGGCCGCGGGCGCTTCCGGGCGCGCGAGCCGCTACCTTGTCGCCGAACGGCACCAGCTTGGCCACCGGCCGGCCGGCCTTGGCGACAATGATCTCCTCGCCCTGCCGCACCCGTTCCAGGAGCCGCGAAAGCTGGGTTTTGGCTTGGTGTATGTTGACGATGGTGGCCAAGGGGTTGGGCCTCGAACTGGCAAGTTCATGGGCTCTTTATATTAGCTAAGTCGTGGACTAAGTCAAGCTAATTCTACAGCGGCCAGACCCAGAGGATAAGGGGCGTCGCCACCGCGACGATCAGGATCTCCAGCGGCAGGCCCATGCGCCAGTAATCGCCGAAGCGATA
>CBDVDY010000382.1:0-2103 GCA_965372875.1 uncultured Alphaproteobacteria bacterium
TCGAGCCGCGTGGAGCCGCCGGGGATTTTTTTCGCCCTGCTCAGCGCGTCCCCGAAGCCAAGGGGCGGCTCCATGCCCGGCTGGGCCGCGGGCGCGTTGAGGGGCGAAACCTTTCCGGTGAACAGCGGCGCCAACTCCGGCGCGGTCTCGTATCTGCCGATTTCCCCGGCATTGGCTTTGAGCGCGCGGTCGAACCGGCCGACCTCCTCCCCGGTCCAGACCCCTGGCAGGACGAACTGCCCTTCGCGCAAACGCCGTTTGGCAATGCCCAGGCTGCGTTTGCCGGCCTTGCTCGGGTTGGTGCGGTAGACGATCTCGAAATACATCCTCGCCCGGTCGCCGCGCAGGGCGGCTTTGATGGTTTCGGGGAATTTGTTCGAGATATTGTATTGCAGCGAGAACAGCGCGATCATTTCGCGCGAGCCGCGGACGACATTGCCGCTGGCGTCCCGCCGCAGCAGCCCGTCAGTCAGACGGTTGATCTCCGCCGGCGGGAAGCGATTTTTCCCCACGGCGCGAATCTGTTTCAACGTTTCGGCCTCCACGTCCTTGGCGACCCGTTCGAAGATTTGCCGCGGCTCGCCCGCGCTCAGCGCGAAGCTGAACCGGTTTTTCTGCTGCAGGTTCTCGCCCTGCCGGTGCATGGGAATCGCCGCCTTGGCGAGCCGCAACTGCTGGTCCTTGGTCAATGTAGCAGTTTTTGCGGGCAGCCCCGCCGCCTGCCATATGGTCTGGCCGCCGGTACCGGGAACCACTGTGGTCCGATAGTAGGTCTCGTCGGCGGAATTCGTTTGGTTGTTCAGCAAGCGTGTCTGACGCTCCAGCAGCGCCCAGTCGGCGTTGCTCAAGGTACGCCCTAAGGTTCCTTCCACTACGCTGCGCTTACGAAGTGTATGGAACTTGCCGCTCGCTTCGATAATTGCATATCCAGCACCAACAGTCGGAAGGCCGCGGGAATCGGAATAAATTCGTCTTACCTCACCTTCGCTTGTCTTGATTGAATCCCAGAGTTGCTGCCGGTAGCTCCCGCCGGAAAGCGGTTGCGGGTTGATTGAGGTCATCGTTTATCGGTCCTTTCGTTTCAGAGTCATACGTTTGGCGTTGAAGTCGTTGAGTTCGTGGATTCCGGCAAATGAGCACAGCCCCAAATCTCCGGGATCGCGAACAGGTTTTCCCGTCCAGTAGCCGTGAATGGCAATGAATTGCGCAGGTCCAGGCAGATTCCAGCTTTCGATGTAACTCCGGTGCTCGAACCGGATTAACCTGAACCGTCGAGAACTGTCATCGACAAGGGCCGTTTTCTGGCAATTCGCGAGGTCGAGCCGGTCGAGGTAGTGTCTGCGGGACTCCTGCCTGTGTACGCCCGGATAGGTCCTGTACAGGATCGTTTCGCTTGCGCCGTCGTTCTCGAGATCAATGTCGTAAAGCGCGAAACGGTCGGGCGCTATTCGCCAACGGGGATCGGCGCGGTCGAAAATCAGGAAATCCGGGCATTGCGCGTTCAACGCGCGCCACCGGCCGGTCGGGTCGTAGACATTGTAGTGGTAAGACTGGAAGGTCTCCGACTTTGGCGGCGCGTTGCCGGGCTCGAACAATCGCTCGCGCCAGTCGTCCCGGCGGAAGACTTTCCACATCTCGCTCCACGGCACGGGAAGCGGCTTGTCGATGAAGTAGAGGCGTTTTGGATAGTGCGGCCCGTCGGGATCGTCGGCGCGCGCAAACGGGCCGACGCTGTCGAACATCGTCTCCGCCGGCGGCAAAACGGGCTCGACATATTCGACCTTGTCGGCCTCGCGCAAGAGCCGCGGGCAGAACTCCGGATCGCCCTCGTAGTAGACGACTTTCTGGTCCTGGCGTTCACCCGCCGCCGCCGAGGGCGACAGGAGAAACGCCACCCCAATGAACGCCCCGACCATCGCCGCCACCCCGGCCCGCAAAGCGGCCGGAACTCGCAGCGTCCACGCCGCGCTCCAAATCGCAGTCATATTTATCCGCCCAAACAACGCCAAAAATTCGATACGGGGTGAAACCTACAAGCCGATATTGGCGAAATATTGGCGGGATTTACCCTTTTATCGAGAAAACAGCACATTATGACGTAGA
>CBDVDY010000383.1:0-2042 GCA_965372875.1 uncultured Alphaproteobacteria bacterium
TAGCACTCGACGCCGAGCTTGGTATTGTACTTGGTCTCGCACTCCTCGAAGGTCACCTTGACGCCGTTGATGCCGCCGTCGCGCTCGTTGAGGAGCTTGTAGTAATCCCGGAAGCCGTTGGCGACCGGAATGCCGCTCGGCGCATACGGGCCGGTGCGGTAGACGAGCATGGGAATGAACTGCTCGTTCTGGGCTAGCGCCGGGCTCGATGCCAGGGCCGAGATGCCCACTGCGCCGGCGAGAGCGGCAAGAGCTAATGTCCTAATTTTCATCACTTTCTCCCTGATTTCTCGGTTATTGGCCGGTTCCGGCTTATTTCGGGTCCAATTGTTAGCATGGGGCAGGGCCAGCCGCAATTGCGGACGTTTTGGGCCATGACCCGGGCCAAAGACTAATGCGGGAAAGGCCATAGCCGGAGCTTCTCCTTGGTAATCTGCCACAACCGGGCGAATCCGTTGGGCTCGACGATCAGGAAGAAGACGATCAATGAGCCGAACAGCATGACCTCGATGTGCTTCTGCAGATCGATCGGCATGGACAGGCCGATGAGCGGCGGCACATTGGTCAGGAATATCGGCATCATGATGATGAAGGCAGCCCCCAGGAACGAGCCCATGATGCTGCCCAGGCCGCCGATGATGACCATGAACAGCACGTCGAAGGAAACGAAGACATCGAAGGCCTCGGTCTCCGCGCTGCCCAGCCAGAGGAAAACCATCATGGCGCCCGCCACCCCGCAGTAGAAGGAGCTGATGGCAAAGGCGAGAAGCTTGGTCTGATAGGGGCGGATTCCGATGATCTCGGCGGCGATATCCATGTCGCGGATCGCCATCCATGAGCGGCCGATGCGCCCACGCACCAGATTTTTGGCGACCAGCGCAAATATGATGACGATAGTGAGCGCGACGATATAGCGTGCTTCCGCCGTCGCCGTTGGGCCGGTCACCATGATGTCGAAAATCTTTCTCGGCGGTGCGGTGATCGTGCCCGAGGGGCTGTAGTTGACGAACCACCCCACCTTGTTGAACAGCCAGCCCAGGAAGAATTGCGCGGCCAGGGTGGCGACCGCCAGGTAGAACCCCTTGATGCGCAGGCTCGGGATGCCGAACAGCAGACCGACGAGCGCCGCGATCAGGCCTGAAATCAGGAACACGATGATGATGTTCAGGTCCGGGAAAGCAGTGCTCATCTTGTAGGTCATATAGCCGCCGACCGCCATGAAACCGCCGGTGCCGAGTGAGAGCTGTCCGGCATAACCGAGCAGCAGATTGAGCCCGATCGCCGCCAGCGAGAAGATCAGGAAGGGGATCAGCACCGCCTGCAGCAGGTATTCAGTAGCGACCAGCGGAACCAAATAGGCGGCAATCACCACCAGGATGACAAACACGCGGTCCTGCAGGATCGGGAAGACCGCCTGATCGGCGCCGTAGCTCGTCTTGAACTGTCCTGCCTCCCGGTAAAGCACCCTTACACCCTTTCGATGATTTTTTCGCCGAACAGGCCCTGCGGCCGGAACAGCAGGAACACCAGCGCGAGCACGTAGGCGAACCAGTTCTCGATCGCCCCGCCCAACATCGGCCCCCAGTAGATCTCGGCGATCTTCTCGCCGACCCCGATGATCAGCCCCCCGATAATGGCGCCCGGCACCGAGGTGAAACCGCCCAGGATAAGCACGGGCAAGGCCTTCAAGGCGATCAGCGACAGGCTGAACTGCACGCCGCTTTTCGCGCCCCACATGATGCCGGCGACCAACCCGACGAACCCTGCCACGGACCAGACGATGATCCAGATGGTCTTGAGCGGAATGCCCACGGAAAGGGCGGCCTGGTGGTCATCGGCCACCGCGCGCAGCGCGCGCCCGATGCGCGTGTAATGGAAGAAGACAGCGAGTACGGTCACCAGCACCGCGCCGGATGCGGCCGCGAACAGATCGAATTCGTTGAGCAGGATGCCGTACACCTCGAAGGACGCATTGGGGATGCCGATGTCGAGCGGCTTGACGTTGCTGCCCCATACCGTCTCGCCCACGCCCTCCAGGACGA
>CBDVDY010000384.1:0-1975 GCA_965372875.1 uncultured Alphaproteobacteria bacterium
CGCCATGAGCTACCCGGTACCGGACAACGAGGTGCTGCGCCTCGAAGCGCTGAACTCGTACGAGATTCTGGATACGCCGCCGGAGGTGGATTTCGACAGTCTCAACGATTTGGCGGCGCTGATCTGCGGTTGTCCGGTGGCGGTTACCAATCTGATCGACGAGACGAGGGAATGGTACAAGGCGGCGTGCGGTCTCCCCGCCGAGTTCACCGAGGAGCCGCGCGGCGGAATTTGCTCGACGACGATCTGCGGCAGCGAAATTCTCGTCGTTCCGGACCTGTACGAGGACGATCGGTTCAGCGATCAGGCGGGGGTCGCGGGCGAGCCGCATTTTCGCTTCTACGCCGGAGTGCCGCTGATCAACCCCGAAGGGTACGCGCTGGGCTCGCTCTGCGTCCTCGATTTCGAACCGAAGGATATCGACTTTGCGAAGCGAGATGCGCTGGTCGGTCTGGGGCGTCAGGTCGTGGCCCAGCTCGAGCTGCGCAAGAAGCTCGCGGAGTTGAGCCAAGCGCGGGCCGAACTGGCCGGGGAAAAGGCCAGGGCGGACGAGCTGCTGCGCAACATGCTGCCCGACACGATCGCCGAAGAGCTCAAGCGCGGCAAGGGGGTGGCGCCGCGGCATCACGATTCGGTGACGATCATGTTTACCGATTTCAAGGGGTTCACGCGGTTCGCCGAGGACACCGAGCCCCGCACCCTGGTGGAAGAGCTGGATCGGTACTTCTCCGCCTTCGACGAGATCGCCGAGCATCACGGCCTGGAGAAGCTCAAGACCATGGGCGACGCCTACATGTGCGCCGGCGGCCTGCCCGAGACCAACCGCACCCATGCGGCCGACGCCTGCCGGGCCGCCCTCGAATTCCAGGCCTACATGACCCGGACCAACGCGCAGCGGGAAAAGATGCGGCTGCCGCGGTGGGAGCTCAGGATCGGACTGCATACCGGCCCGGTCATGGCCGGGGTGGTGGGCAAGAGGAAGTTCACCTACGACATTTGGGGCGATGCCGTGAACATCGCGGCGCTGATGGAATCGCACGGCGAGCCGGGGCGCGTCGTCGTCTCCGAGAGCACGTATCAGCGCATCAAGGACGCCTTCGAGGCCGAGCCCCGGGGCAGCGTCGAGACCAAAAACAAGGGCGCGCTCGACACCTATTTCCTCGGTCCGCCCAAGGCTGGACGGCTGGCAAAAAAGGGGACGGGCGGCGACGCCGAGGCGGCGGCCAAATGATCGACATTCGCCCACTGCCCGGCGAGTTCGGCCGGCACGCGGTGCGGCCCGAGTTCGTCACCCGGCACGGTTACGCGCTCGACGATTTGGTGCTGTGGGACAACGCGGCGACCCTGCATTGCGGCCCAAGGCTCGACCCGGCGACGGGTCCGGCGACGTCGCGCATCATGCACCGGACCAGCGTGCGCGGCTGGCCGGCATGACCATCGCGCATTTCCTTACCTTCACCGGAGCGGCGGCCGAGGCTGGCAAAATCCGCGATTGGTTCGCCGGCGCGCCGGCGGCGGCGCTGGTGGCGCTGCCGGGGGTCGAGACGCTCGACCTCTATGCGCCCGAACCGTCTCGCGATCCTTATCTCGACGATGGCGCCGGGCCGCTGCTGACGGTCCAGACCGGGTTCGAGAGCACCGACGCGCTGGAAGCGGGTCTCGCCGCGCCGGGCGCCCAAGCGGCGTTTGGCGATTTCGCCGGCACGCCGGCGGCGGGAAGCTCCGTCGCCCACGATGCCATGGAACTGGAATTCTTTCCGGTGGCGGGCGAAAGCGCGCCGAGCCCGCTTACGGCAACGCTCTCCTACGTCGTGCGCTATCACCGGCCGGCGGACGACGAGACGCATTTCGTCGAGTATTACCGCGCCCATCATCCGCCGGTGCTCGGCAAGTTTCCGCGCATCCGCAACGTCATGTGCTATTTGCCGATCGCCTGGCGCGACCCGACCGACATCGCGTCAGCCGATTACCTGCT
>CBDVDY010000385.1:0-1974 GCA_965372875.1 uncultured Alphaproteobacteria bacterium
GATCTCGACGAGGACGACCTCCTCACCTTCTTCGAGCAGGACGACAACACCGACGTTATCGCCATGCATGTCGAGGACCTCAAGGACGGCCGCAGCTTCGCCGAGGTGGCGGAGCGCGTTTCGCGGAAGAAGCCGGTGGTCGTGCTCAAGGCCGGGCGTACCGCCTCGGGCGCCCGCGCCGCCGCCTCCCATACCGCGGCGCTCGCCGGCAACGATCAGATCTACGACGACATCCTGCGCCAATCGGGCGTCGTCCGCGCCATGTCGCTGAACGACATGCTGCAGTTCGCCCGCGGCCTGCCGAAACTCCCCACGCCTCGGGGCGAGAACGTGCTGATCATCACCGGCGCCGGCGGCTCCGGCGTTTTGCTGTCGGATGCCTGCGTCGATAACGGCCTCGAACTGATGGAAATGCCCGACGATCTCGATAAGGCGTTCCGCGAGTTCATCCCGCCCTTCGGGGCGGCGGGCAACCCGGTCGACATCACCGGCGGCGAACCGCCGCTGACCTATCGCAACACCATCAAGCTGGGGCTCGAGGACGACCGCATCGACGCCCTGATTCTCGGCTACTGGCACACCATCGTCACGCCGCCCATGGTGTTCGCCGAACTGCTGGGCGAGGTGGTGGAGGAGTGCCGGGCAAAGGGTATCCGCAAGCCCGTCGTCGCCTCCCTCGTCGGCGATGTCGCTGTCGAGGAGGCGTCCGAATACCTCTATGAGCGGGGCATCGTCGCCTATCCCTATACCACCGAGCTTCCGGTCGCGGTGCTCGGCGCCAAGTACCGCTGGGCGCGCGGCGCCGGCCTGCTTTAGCGGCGCTACCATCGGCGAGGATGATCCGGTAAAATGGCGTCGGACCCGAAATCCGGATAAGTAAATAATATAAGTTATCGGGAAAAGGCCGGTGGGGCCGCCAGGAGAGAACGAGGCGATGTCAGAGGTCACGCAAGCGGAGGAGAGACGCCGCCACCCCGGCGCCGGGCGCAAGCGCGCAAGGCCCGAGCCCAAGGGCCGTCAGGTCGACGCCCAGGCGTTGGCCGAGGTCGGGGCGCTGCTTGGCGATCGTCCGCGCCGGCGCGATCTGCTGATCGAACATCTCCATCTCATCCAGGACGCCTATCACCACCTCTCGGCCGCCCATCTCGCCGCCCTTGCCGATGAGATGCGCCTCGCCATGGCCGAGGTTTACGAGGTCGCGACCTTTTACGCCCATTTCGACGTCGTCAAGGATGGTGTTGAGCCGCCGCCGCCCGTCACCGTCCGGGTCTGCGACAGCCTGACCTGCGAATTGATGGGTGGGGGCGAACTGCTGGGCACGCTGGCGGAAAATTGCGGCACGGCTGTGCGCGTCATAAGGGCGCCCTGCATGGGGCGCTGTGACGCCGCGCCGGTGGCCGAGGCCGGTCATTACCACGTCGAGAACGCCACGGTTGATGCCGTGCGCCAGGCCATCGACGAGAAGAAACTGACGCCCGAAATACCGGACTACGTGGATTTCGACGCCTACAAGGCGGAAGGCGGCTATTCCCTGTTGCGCGACTGCCTCGAAGGCCGCCGGGAGGTGGAAAGCGTGATCGAGGCGCTCGATAATTCGGGCTTGCGCGGGCTTGGCGGCGCCGGTTTCCCCACCGGGCGCAAGATGACGTTCGTGCGCGCCGAGCCCAAGCCCCGGATGGTGGCGATCAACGCCGATGAGGGCGAGCCCGGAACCTTCAAGGACCGCCATTACATGGAGCGCGATCCCCACCGGTTCCTGGAAGGCGCGCTGATCGCCGCGTGGGTGGTGGAATCGCCATCGGTCTACATCTATCTCCGCGACGAATACCCCGGCGTGCGCGAGGTTCTGCTGAAAGAGATCGCCCATCTCGAACAGGCGGGACTGGCGCCCGAAGACGGCATCCATTTACGCCGTGGCGCCGGCGCCTATATCTGCGGCGAGGAATCGGCGATGCTCGAGAGCATCGAGGGCAA
>CBDVDY010000386.1:0-1811 GCA_965372875.1 uncultured Alphaproteobacteria bacterium
TCGCCATCGTGCTGATGGTGGTCTACCATTTGAGCTGGGACCTCGACGATTTCGCGATCGCCACCTTCGACCTGTACGGCAACGCGCTGTGGATCGGATTCCGCTCGCTGATCCTGATCATGTTTCTCGGCATCATGGGCATGGGCCTGGTGCTGGCGGCGCGCGGCGGCCTCGACACAAGGCGCTATTGGCGGCGCTATCTGCGGCGGCTGGCGCTCATCGTCGTCTCGGCGGCGGCGGTCACGGTTGGCAGCCTCTATTTGCTTCCCGAGAGCCCGATCTATTTCGGCGTGCTGCAGTTCATCGCCGCGGCAAGCGTGCTGGCGCTGCCGGCCTTGCGCTGGCGCTGGTATGTCCTCGCCGGCGCGGCGGCGCTGGTTTGGGCGGTCTCGTTCTTCCCCTATGAGACCTTCGACGCACCGTGGCTGCAATGGGTCGGGCTGATGACGTTCGAGCCCGTCTCCAGCGATTACGTGCCGCTGTTGCCGTGGATGGGAGCGGTGCTGGCCGGCATGGCGCTGGGCCGGCTGGCGTTCGGCGGTGCCGGCGAAAGTGCTGGCCAAAGCACTATGGGCCGGGCGCTGGCGGGTTGGCGCGCGGGCAATCCGGCGGCGCGCGCGCTCGTGGCCGCCGGCCGGCGCAGCCTGATCGTCTATCTGCTGCATCAGCCGGTCTTGATCGGCGCGCTGTCATTGGCAATAGTGGCGGCGCCGCAACTGACCGAGTACTCGGCCGACTTCGACCGCGGTTTCCTGCGCGATTGCCAGGCCAAGTGCGAGCGCGGCAACATGCAGCGGGCGTTTTGCGCCGGCTGGTGCCAGTGCGGGCTGGCCGCTTTGCACAAGTCCGTGCCCTGGCGCGACGCGCGCCACGGCGCCGTCCCGAAAGAGGCGCGGCCGGAAATCGACGCCCGCACCCGGCAGTGCCTGGTCGGCAAATAAATTCCACCGGAGCGAACCCGTGACCGACGGCAAACGCGACGAAAACGCCAACGCCCGGCTGATGCGGCTGGCGACCTACGCCTCGGTGGCGGTGGCGGTCGTCCTGATCGTGTTCAAGACGGTGGCGTGGTTCATGACCGATTCGGTGGCGATTCTTTCCAGCCTGATCGATTCCTGGCTCGACGCGCTGGCCTCGATCGTCAACCTGCTGGCGGTGCGCCACGCGCTCCAGCCGGCCGACAGCGAGCACCGCTTCGGCCACGGCAAGCTCGAATCCCTGGCCGGGCTGGGGCAATCGGCGTTCATCGCCGGCTCGGCGGTGCTGCTGCTGTTCGAGGCGGGCCACCGGCTGTACGCGCCGGCGCCGGTGAGCAACGAACTGGTCGGCATGGGCGTGATGGTCTTCACCATCGTGCTCACGCTGATCCTGGTGCGCTTCCAGATCTACGTCGTGCGCACGACCAAGTCGGTGGCGATCAGCGCCGACTCGCTGCACTACAAGGGCGACATCCTGCTGAACGGCAGCGTCCTGATCTCGCTGGCCGCCTCGATGAGCCTGGGCTGGAGCTTCCTCGACCCGATCTTCGCCATCGCCATCGCCGGCTACATCCTGTGGAACGCGTGGCGCATCGTCGCCCAATCCCTGGGCGTGCTGATGGACCGCGAACTGCCGGACGAGGACCGCACCCGCATCCGCAAGATCGCGCTCTCCCATTCCGAGGTGCGCGAATTGCACGATCTTCGCTCGCGTACCTCGGGCGCCATGACCTTCATCCAGCTGCACCTGGAAATGGACGGCGAGATGACGCTGGCGCGGGCGCACGACATCGCCGACGAGGTCGAGGCCGAAATCCGCGCTGCTTTCCCCGA
>CBDVDY010000387.1:0-1716 GCA_965372875.1 uncultured Alphaproteobacteria bacterium
CATCGCGGACCAGCGCGCGCGACCGTTTGGCCGCCTTCGCCCGGCGCGCGCGCCGGACATTGGCAAGCCGCTTTCATGGACACAAACCGCCGCTGTCCGTAGAGTGAGCCGTCGCGCGTGTCGCGAAGGGATATACTCCGGTGGCACAAGAACGGGTCGAACGAAGGCTTGCCGCAATCCTCGCCGCCGATGTGGTCGGCTATTCACGTCTGATGCGCGCCGACGAGGCGGGGACGCTGGCGCAGCTAAAGACGCTGCGTAAGGAATTGCTCGATCCCAAGATCACCGAATACGGCGGTCGTGTCGTCAAGACCACTGGCGACGGTATCCTGATCGAGTTTCCGAGTGCGGTGAACGGCGTTCAGTACGCGGTCGATGTCCAACAGGCAATGGCCCAGCGTAACGCTACCGTTCCCGAAGACCGGCGCATGGAAATCCGCATGGGCATCAATGTCGGCGACGTAATCGTCGAGGACGACGACCTGTTCGGCGACGGCGTGAACGTCGCATCGCGGCTTGAAGGGCTGGCCGATCCCGGCGGTATCTGTGTTTCCGGTAGCGCCCACGAGCATGTGCGGCACAAGCTTGACATGGCGTTCGAAGACATGGGCGAGCAATCGGTCAAGAACATCGATGAGCCGGTGCGGGTATACCGGATCGGTGCCGATGGCAGGCACCGGACGAAAAAGGCCGCCGACGAGCAAGAACGGTTGCTGCCCGACAAGCCATCGATCGCCGTGCTTCCATTCGACAACCTCAGCAGCGACCCTGAGCAGGAGTATTTCTCGGACGGCATCACCGAAGACATCATCACCGATTTGTCCAAGATTTCAGGCCTCTTCGTTATCGCCCGTAATTCATCGTTCGCGTTCAAGGGGCAAAAGGTTGACGTGAAAGAAATAGCCGGAAAACTCGGCGTCAAGCACATCCTCGAAGGCAGCGTCCGCAAGATGGCGGCCAAGCTGCGTGTCAACGCCCAGCTCATTGACGCGGCGAGTGGCGGCCATATCTGGGCCGAACGCTACGATGGCGACATGGCGGATATATTCGAGTTCCAGGACAATATCCGGGAGCAAATCGTCTCGGCGCTGCAGGTCAGCCTGACGCCAACCGATAAGGCGCTTACCGAGCGCAAACCGACGGACAGCGTGGAGGCGTATGATCTCTTCCTCAGGGGACGCGCCGAGTATTTCCGCTACACGCCCGAACATTTGCTTGCGGCGAGGAAGTGTCTGGAGAAGGCAATTGAGATCGACCCGAATTTTGCCGACGCCTACGGCTATCTCTCCTACTGCCATTTTCAAGGATGGGCCCAAATGTGGCCCGGGTTCGATGACAATCTGGACCGGGCCAACGAACTGGCCGAGAGGGGCGTGGCGCTCGACGGCGCGTCCGCCATCGCGCTTACGCGTCTGGGTTGGATTCAGGCGTTTTTGCGCCGTTACGATCAAGCGCTTGCGAATTTGGAAAAAGCCATCCTTCTGGCGCCCGACAACGCCGACGTCAATGCGACGTTTGGCCAGGTTTTAAATTACTGGGGAGACCCGGAACGAGGGCTTCGGATGCAGGAAAAGGCGTTCAGCATTGATACGGTTGTCCCGCCGAATTGGGAAATGCAAATGGGCCTTCATCGTTTGTTATTGCGCCAATATGACGAGGCGGTTGCCGGATTCAACCGGGCGATCGAGCGCGCCCCGGGACATACGGTTTTTTATT
>CBDVDY010000388.1:0-1676 GCA_965372875.1 uncultured Alphaproteobacteria bacterium
TCCAAGAGCTTGGGCAAGGCCCTCTCCAGAGGCGTATTCAGCAAATGATAGAAGCCGATGTCCGTCATCGGTGCCCCTTCCGCCAATCACGCTCCCAATAATATCCAATGCGGCAAATCATAAAGTCCTCGATTCCACGGCCGGTCCCTACTCGAAATTGTCGGCCACGAAACGGTCGAGAAGGCGGACCCCGAAACCGGTGCCGCCCTTGGGCACGCACGCGGCCTCCTTCTTCGCCCACGCCACCCCGGCGATATCGAGATGGGCCCAGGGGGTGTCGACGACGAAGCGCTGCAGGAACTGGGCCGCGGTGATACTGCCGCCGCCCCGGCCCGAGCCGACGTTCTTCATGTCGGCGATGGGCGAATTTATCTGCTTGTCATAGGCCTCGCCCAAGGGCAGACGCCAAACGGTCTCGCCGACCTTTTTTCCCGCCGCCCCGATCTGCTCCGCCAGCTTGTCGTCGTTGGAGAACAGACCGGCGTGCTCGTGGCCAAGGGCGACGATGATGGCGCCGGTAAGCGTCGCGAGATCGATCATGAGACGGGGTTTGAAGCGCTTCTGGCAATAGCACAGCACATCGGCCAGCACCAGACGGCCCTCGGCGTCGGTGTTGATCACCTCTATGGTCTGACCCGACATCGACTTCACCACGTCGCCGGGACGCTGGGCGGTCGACGACGGCATGTTCTCAACCAGCCCGACGACGCCGACGGCGTTGACCTTGGCCTTGCGCCGGGCGAGCGAGCGCATCAATCCGATGACGGTAGCGGCGCCGGCCATGTCGTATTTCATGTCCTCCATGCCGCCCGAAGGTTTGATCGAAATGCCGCCGGTATCGAAGGTGACGCCCTTGCCGATGAAGGCGATGGGGCGCTTGTGGCGGGCGCCCTTGGCGGCGCCGTTCCACCGCATCGTCACCACCCGGGGCTTCCTGGCGCTCCCCTGGGCGACGCCGAGCAGCGCGCCCATGCCCAGTTGTTTCATCCTGTTGGCGTCGAGCACCTCGACCCTGACGCCGTAGCGCCCCAGGCGCCGCGCCTCGCGGGCCAAGGTCTCGGGATAGATGACGTTGGCCGGCTCCGAGACCAGGTCGCGGGTGAAAAAGACTCCCTCGGCAATGCTGTCGAGCCTGGCGAACGCCCTTCGCGCCGCCGCCGGTTCCTTGACCATGACGGTCAGCGTGGTGAGCGTGGGCTTGTCCTCCTCCTTTTCCTTGGTGCGGTATTTATCGAACCGGTAACTGCGCAGGCGCGCGCCGTAGGCAAGATTGGCGGCGCAATCGGCCAATTTGAGCTTGCTTTTCGGCGGCCTCTCGATCAGCACATTCGCCACCTTGTCGCCGGCGGTAGCGAGGTTCGCGACGATGCATCCACCCGCTTCCTGTAGCACCAGATCATCGGCGTCGGCGGCCTTGCCAAGACCGAACAACAACAGGCGCGACGCCTTGAGTCCCTCCGGCGCCAACAGCGTAAGCACCCGATCCTTGCCGCCCTTGAACCGGCTGGCGGTGATGGCACGGCCAAGCGCGCCGCCGGTCTTCTTGTCGAGCGCCTTGCCCGCCGCGGTCAAACTCGGGCCGTCAAAAACGCCAACGGCAAGCGCCCCCGTCCGCGCAAAAGAGGGATCGGAAAAGGCTATTTTCATTGTGGTTCTCCGCGGTGGCTGGACAAGGA
>CBDVDY010000389.1:0-1670 GCA_965372875.1 uncultured Alphaproteobacteria bacterium
GCCCGGGGATGATCGCCCGGGGATGACGGCCCGGGGATGATCGCCCGCCGAGCCGCGGCCGGACATTTCGCGACCAGGCGGAGATCGGCCGCCGCCAGCCATTTGCGGTATTGTAATACCGCGCAGCGGAAGCGGCCAAGGGCCGGCATGGGGGCGATATTATCGCCCGCCTGGGCGCCCAACGTGTAGACTGAGGGCCATGCAGCCGGAAGAAGCCGAAGTCCTCGCGCTCAAGGCGCTGTCGTTCCTGGCGGAGGGCGAGGAGCGTCTCGACCGCTTCCTGGCGGCCAGCGGCATGGATTTCGACGCGCTCCGCGCCGGTGCCTCGGAACCCGCGGTTCTTGGCGGTATTTTGGATTATTTCCTGGAAAACGAGGGCCTTCTGGTGGCTTTCAGCGAATCCTCCGGGCTGCCGCCGGAATTGGCCGCCCGGGCCCGCGCCCTGCTGCCCGCGCCGCCGGGCGAGACGTCCTGACGCCCGCGCCCCGGTGAATTAACAACTCTCTAAGGAAACCTCGCTAACGTCCAGGCTTGGCCGGGCAACCCCGGGCCGAGTCACGGAGGAAAAGATGTATTTTTCCGAAAGCCACAAGCAGGCGGAAAAGTACTGCGAGATGGCCTTGAAAGCCATGCGCGAGCACCGGGTGATCCCGCACCCGGCGAATTTTGCCGTCTGGTTCGTTTACCATAACGGCCGCCACCCCGATCTCAAGAAGGAGATCGACGCGCTGATCGGCGAACACAAGGATTTCACCGACGAGCGCAGCGCCGAAATCTACGACCGCTTCTTCAGCAACGAATCCGAGAGCGAGGCGCTGGAAGAATCCAGCCGCCGGCTCGAATCCGTGGTCTCGCAACTGCTGGGCTATCTCGGCGAGTCCGAAGGCAACGCCGAAAACTACGGCGAGGCCCTGGTCTCCTACTCCGGTCAATTGAGCGAATCGTCGAGCCCCGATCAGGTGCGCGGGGTGGTCGGCAGTTTGCTCGCCGAGACGGTCAAGATGGCCGAGCAACACAAGAAGCTGCAGAAGCACGTCACCGAGTCGACGAGCGAGATCACCGAGCTGCGCCAGAAGGTGCAGACCATGCGCATGGAGGTGCTGACCGATCCGCTGACCGGCATCGCCAACCGCAAATGCTTCGACCTGCGGCTCTCCGAAGGCATCGCCGACTGCGACGAGAACGGCTCCGACCTCGGCCTGATGATGCTCGACATCGACTTCTTCAAGAAGTTCAACGACACCTACGGCCACCAACTCGGCGACGAGGTGCTGAAGCTGGTGGCCCGGACCTTCGTCGAATCGATCAAGGGCCAGGACACGGCCGCGCGTTACGGCGGCGAGGAATTTTCCATCATCCTGCCGCGCACCAAGCTGATCAACGCCTTGACCCTGGCCGAGCAGATCCGCAAGACCATCGCCGACAAGGTCATCGTCAACCGCCGCACCGGCGACAAGCTGGGCGGGGTCACGCTGTCGGTGGGCGTCGCCGCGTACCGCGCGGGCGAACCCGCGTCGAGCCTGATCCAGCGCGCCGACGAGGCCCTCTACAGCGCCAAGCGCTCGGGCCGCAACAAGGTGGTGTCCGAGGGCGGCATGGAATCCGCCGTCGCCGTCGCCGGCTAGGCGGCCGGCCGGCCTAGAGCGGTGGTCGTGCTCGAGGAACCCTGC
>CBDVDY010000390.1:0-1649 GCA_965372875.1 uncultured Alphaproteobacteria bacterium
AGGTGGTCGTCATGCATGAGGGAACCGTCGTGCAGATCGGCACGCCGGTCGAGCTGTTCGAGCGGCCGCGCCACACCTTCGTCGGGCACTTTATCGGGTCGCCGGGGATGAACGTGCTGCCCTGCGGGCTGCAAGGCGGAATGCCCGTGTTCGACGGCCAGCCGATCCCGACCGAGCATGCGGTCGCCCACGGGCAAAACGGGGAGAATCTGGAAATCGGGGTCAGGCCGGAATTCGTGAGCTTCGCGGAACAGGGTATTCCCGTTGAAATCGCCAGGGTGAGCGACGCCGGACGCTACAGTATCGTCGAGGCCCGCCACGGCGATCATCTCATCAAACTTCTGCTCTCCGAGGGCGAGGCGGTGCCTTCCGAAAACATCCATATCCATTTCGATCCGCGCCACACGCAGGTGTACGCGGACGGCTGGCTGGTCGACTGAGGCGCCCGGCTCATGGCCGCCAAGATATCCAACCCGAGAGCCTGGCTGTACGTCCTGCCGGTCGTCGTACTGGTCGCCTTCAACGCGCTGATCCCGCTGATGACGGTGGTCAATTACTCGGTGCAGGAGACCTTCGGGAACAATATTTTCTTCTGGGAGGGCGTCAAATGGTTCGAGCAGGTCCTCCATTCCGAGCGGTTTCACGCTTCGCTGGGTCGCCAGATGATTTTCACCTCGACCATCCTGGCGATCGAAGTGCCTCTGGGCGTCGCCATTGCGCTGGCCATGCCGCGAGAGGGTTTCTGGGTGTCGGTCTGCCTGGTGCTGATGGCCTTGCCGCTGCTGATTCCGTGGAACGTCGTCGGCGCCATGTGGAACATCTTCGCGCTGCCCGAGATCGGCCTTCTGGGCAAGGCGATCAATAGCATCGGCATTGACTACAACTTTACCCAGCAGCCCGGCTCCGCCTGGTTCACCACCATCCTGATGGATGTCTGGCACTGGACGTCGCTGGTCGTACTGCTCGCCTATGCGGGTCTGCGCTCGATTCCGGACGCCTATTATCAGGCGGCGAGGATCGACGGCGCCAGCGCCTGGGCGGTGTTCCGGCATATCCAGTTGCCCAAGATGAAGCGCGTGCTGACCATCGCCATCCTGCTGCGCTTCATGGACAGCTTCATGATCTATACGGAACCCTTCGTGCTGACCGGCGGCGGGCCCGGCAACACGACGACGTTCCTGTCGATCGACCTGGTGAAAATCGCGCTTGGCCAGTTCGACCTGGGCCCGGCGGCGGCGATGTCGTTGATCTATTTCCTGATCGTGCTGCTGCTGTGCTGGGTGTTCTACACGCTGATGATGCGGCACGAGGACCAGTGATGAAAAAAGCCACCTGGCTTGTGCCGGTACTCTACATCCTGTTCCTGATGCTGCCGATCTACTGGCTGTTGAACATGTCGTTCAAGACGACCAATGAAATCCTCGGCGCTTTCACGTTGTGGCCGCAACATTTCACGCTCGACAATTACCGGAAAATTTTCACCGACCCGACCTGGTACAACGGGTATTTCAACTCGTTGACCTACGTGGTGATCAATTCGGTGATCTCGGTCAGCGTCGCGCTGCCGGCGGCGTACGCGTTTTCGCGCTTCCGGTTTCTCGGCGACAAGCACCTGTTTTTCTGGCTGCTGACCAACCGCATGGCGCCGC
>CBDVDY010000391.1:0-1576 GCA_965372875.1 uncultured Alphaproteobacteria bacterium
GACGGCTTACCAAGGCTTTCGGACGGCGTCGCGCACGCCTCGCGATGCCCCGCATCGCCACGGCGCACGCTCCTGGCCGAAAACCTTGGTAAGCCGTCTCTACGGGTCATTGTCAGCGATCCTTGGTATTAGTCGATGTCCGCGGGTTCCGCGCCGACCGCGCCGCTCGAATCGAACGAGATTTTATCGACCTTGGCTTTCGCCTCGGCCAGCTTCGTCTCGCAGTGCCGTTTCAGCAGCGCGCCGCGCTGGTAGGCGCCGATGGCCTCGTCGAGCTTGCCCCGTCCTTCCTCGAGCTCGCGCACAATGGTGTCGAGTTCGGCCAAGGCGTCCTCGAAACTCATTTTGGCGATATCCGGCGGTATCTTCGTTTCGGCCATGATTCCATCCCCGAAAGGGCGTTCGAAATAATGCCTACCCTATCGCGGCAGGGCAAGGATAACCGGCGGATTTCAAATAATTAGCGGAAGGCGGGGGCGCGCTGTCGGGTGGCCGCGCCGCCCGGTTGGGGGCGCGTCAACCCGCGCGCATCAGCTCGCGGACGTGGGCGGCGCTGCTGCTGGCCAGCGCCCGCAAGTCGTAGCCGCCCTCCAGCGCCGAGACGAGCCGCCCGCCGGCGTGCCGTTCGGCGATTTCCAGCAATTCGCGGGTGACCCAGGCGTAATCGTCGTCGCCGAAATTGAGCCCCGCCAGCGGGTCGTCCGCGTGCGCGTCGAAGCCGGCCGAGATCAGCACCAGATCGGGCGCGAATTCGTCCAGCGCCGGCAGGATGTGCCCGCTCATCGCGGCGCGGAATTCGGCCGAGCCGGCGCCCGGCGGCAGCGGTTGGTTGACGATATTGCCGACCCCGGTCTCGCTTTCCGCGCCGGTTCCGGGATAGAGCGGCCACTGATGGGTCGAGGCGTAAAACAAATCGGAATCGTCCCAGAACATCGCCTGGGTGCCGTTGCCGTGGTGCACGTCGAAGTCGATCACCGCGGCGCGCCCGAGCCCGTGCGCCGCGCGGCCGTGCAGCGCGCCGATCGCTATGTTGTTGAACAGGCAGAAGCCCATGGCCCGTTCGGGCTCGGCGTGGTGTCCCGGCGGGCGCACGGCGCAGAACGCGTTCGCCGCCTCGCCGCCGGCCACCGCGTCGACCGCGGCGCAGACGCCGCCCACGGCCCTGAGCGCGGCCTCGCGCGAGCCCGGGCCGACGATGGTATCGGGGTCGAGCCCGGCGCGGCCCGAGGCCGGGATCGCTTCGAGCACGGCGCGCACATAAGCGGCGGGATGCGCCAGCTCGATCACTTTCGGGTCGATTTCCGGCGCCTCGCGCCGGTCGAGGGCCGCGAACTCGTCGGCGTCGAGCGCCGCCAGAACCGCTTTCAGGCGGCCGGGATGCTCGGGGTGCTGGCCGCCTGGATCGTGTTCGAGACAGGCCGGATGGGTGTAAAAAGCCGTTGTCAATGGCCGGACTCCGGGTGGCGCGGGACATCCCCAGTTGGTCAGATAGCCGGCCCCAATTGGTCAGATAGCCGGCCCCAATACCAAGGATCAGTGATAAAGACCCATAGAGACGGCTTCCCGTGGTTTTCGG